>JASFKF010000104.1:0-6118 GCA_050118775.1 Syntrophobacterales bacterium | reverse complement strand
CCAGACCGATGGCAGCGGTGGTCTTGCCCTTGCCGTCGCCGGTATAAACCTGGACGTAACCTTTCATCCTCAATATACCCCAAAACAAAAGACACTGAGAGACGGAGAAACGGAGAGACGGTGAAATCAATGGTTTTCAGAAATTGTTTTTTTCTCCCCCTCGCCGTTTCAACGAGAAGGGTGAGCACCACCCACTATCTGCTCGGTGAGCAATTCACACCCTTAATAAGTTAAAGCCTCACCAGAATCGCATAATACTAAGCAGCTGATTGCTCGGCAGCGTCTGTCATCTGGCCCCTAACAACCCGCACTGAGTGGTTCACATAATTCTCTTGGAACCGGTAAACCCCTCCATAATAATAGTCAACGTAGCAGGCCACATGGTGGCCTCGGGTGTCCGCGCTCCAGAAGCTGCGCTGCGAACCAAAGACAGGGTCTAAAAAGAGCCGCTTTTTGTTCTCCTTTGAGAGCATTAGGGTCAACAGTTCTTGATTGGTCGGTAACCGCCAGTCACTATGGCTAGCAAAGTTTTCAGCATTCAGCTGGTCAACATACTGCTGTGCTTCAGGCCAAGTCATCCGCTCCGGGGCCTGATCTTTCTGCCAAACGAGATTAGTCTCCCCATCGGTCACGGTGCCATCGCCATTGTTAATGAATCTTGTCGCCATAAGTTCCTCCGTTATCTTTTGTCCAGTTGGAAGCTCTATTTCCCCTCCCCCTTTCCTGCTCAAGAGCGGGATTTTCGGCAAGGTGGAGGGAAAGAGGGGTCTTTTACTCCAGCCGGAAGTATTGCAGTTGGAGATTGGTGAGAGTTTGGAGATAGTCCTCAACATACAACAGATCATTGCGACTCTGAATCTCTTGGAAAATCAGGGGAAGAAAAAAACGGAGATCCAACCCTACCTCATTTAACTCCCGCATGTTTGCCTCATGAATTACCAGGATAGAGTAGTAGATGGTTAATAGCCTAATTCTCGAGTATTGACGGTACAAATACGAATGGCCCCCCAAGGTGTTAAGAAAGAAGCCAGCGTATTGATACATCACTTTCAGAGTAGCCGTAGGAGATGGTAGTTTGTCACACCTCCTTCCGGTCATGAGCCAGTAGTACATAATGCCCATGAGGGGTTCAGCCAGATCAGATTCGAACTTAATCACCTCGCGAACAATATCGATCTTCTCCTTCCCCAGCAACCTAAAGAAATAAAAACTATTTTCAACTATTACCGAGGGTCGATAAGATTCCGCGCTCATCACTGGCGGTCGCCGTTCCAGGGATTCAAGAATACTGGTAAAAAGTGCCCAACTGTCGCGGTGAGTCTTTTGAGAGCGAAATGTTTCACCTGCGTCAAGATATCGGCAGAAAGTGCGGAGAGCGTCCTCCAGCTCTTCGCACTTCATGCTTCTTGGAGAAGCACCCTTCACCAAAGGACAAGTAGGACCAAAGACCTGACTCAGTCTTTCCGCTGGAAGGAGCGGCTTGAATTGCCTACCCTGCTGCAGCTGGAGGATGATTTCCTCGAGCTCTCGCGTTCTGTCCATCCAGCCCCGACGTTCTTCCTCGATTTTTTCTCCTGCGATTTTCTCAACCAGGGTATCCCATTGCCAGACTATGAGCCCGGCAAAGATGGCCAAAAGAGCTAAAGTTGAGATCAAGAAGAATGGGGTCCTTTTTTCCATAAGAAAAACTTTCTTCTACTGGAGTATTGGAGTGTTGGAGTGTTGGAGTGTTGCAAAAACGTTAGAAGGTGAGAGACTTAAATGACTTGGTTTTTCCATTACTCCACTACTCCAGTGCTCCATTACTCCACGGTATGGCCACAAAGAGCCCCGCTCAAAACTTTAAAGAATAGGTCATCCCAGCGCCTAGAAGTGGAGCTTGACAACTAGAATGCTTACCATTTTTTTTCTTCAAAGGCTAGGGTATTTCTAACCGGTCCGTAGTCGCTAGTCCGTTCAGGCTCACTCCCTTCGTTGCATAGAGCAAGGAGCAAAGAGTAAAAGGCGTAAGGCTCATGGCTTAGGGCAAAAGGCAATTTGGGTCATCAGGCTTCGCCGTCATTAGGTCACTACGCTGCGCTGTCATTTGTTGTAACAGGTAGAGGGCCAGTAGATTTCGGATTTCGGATTGCGGATTTGAAAAGGAATGGGGGGATAAAAAACCAGAAAAAAACCTATGAGAGCAAAAACAAATTGTGCTAAGATTTAAATGACCCCGATAAGCCGCGCGAGGGGACCTGGCTCCTAGAGACCAACCTATGAATCCGCTTACGGACTAGGCGTAGGGCCAGTTGAGCTCCCAGAACAACTGGAAGGGACAGTAGGTGGCGGTGAGTCAGGCAGCGCGAGGGTTTGTCGGGGTTTTTACTGCACTAGTTTCTCAAGATCCTTTTGAAGCTGCTTTTGCTTTTGATCGTTAAGAGGCTTTTGCTCTGGTAGCTTTTTCTTTTTCGCCTTTTTCACTGGCTTCACACCGACTTTCTTGGCAGTTTTCTCCAGCCAGCCCTGATCCAAGCCATAGACTGGCTCATCAAAGGTGCCTCGCACCGTCAAGGGGAGTTGCACAAAACCATGTTTGTCTGAGATTTTGGTGACTATGTCCCTTAACGGCGCAATCTTGCCAACATATTGAGCTCTAATCTGAAGGAGGAGATGCAAGTCGAGCTTGTTATCCACAAGACCAGCGGTTCCAGTTCCTTCTGCTTGCACTATGGGACCCACTAAATGCAGCCTTTTTATGTTAGCTATACCTTCCTTTGTGAGCACCCTTGCAGTGACTTGGGAGAATCGTAGCTGTTGGAGGTTCTCGGCTTGAAACAACTCTGCAAGCTTGGTGAAAAGAGGGTGCCCGGAGAACTCGACTTCGTTGATATTCAAATCGGTGCGGGATTGCAGTGCACTCAGGTCTGATCCCCTACCGCTGCCCCTAAAGAACAGGTTCACATTGCCGGACCAGTGCCCGCCAGTTTCCGGCCAAATAGCTTTAACTATTTCGTCAAGCAGGATATTTTCTGTATAAACAACAGAATGAAAAGGAGGACCGACTGATTTTGTCTCCGCTCTTACATTACCCCCCAATGTGCCACCATAAAGAGCTGCTGACAGCGGTTGCACTTGCAATTTGCCGTCTTGAAAATTCACCCGGCAGTCCACATTGCTAGCAACCAATTTATTGTAATGAAACCAGTCGAGATGAATATCTCCCTGAGCATCCAATCCAACGGGTTTGTTTCCCTCCAAATCTTCACCTCCACTCTCAGAGGCTGGTTTTGTGGCCAGCACCGCTGCCTCACCGGATTTTTCACCATCCTTATCAACAGCAACCAGCTCAGAACTAACTTTTTCCTCAACACCTGAAGTCGACGAGCTCTCCTTAACAGGTGCTGCTTGGTCAGTTGGAGTTTCAGTGGTCTCGGGTTCAACCGGGACTTTGGGTAGCAGAGCCAAGAGTTCGTCCAGTTTGATTTGAGGTGAAGTGAGAGTAAAAGCAAAAAAAGGTTTGTTATGCCACTGAGTAAGCGTTCCCTGGATCTCTGCTTTTTGCCCATTAAGAACTAGGTTGAGAGAGTCAACTTTAAGTGTTTCCTTGGAGGGTAAAGCATCGACTTGGAAATCGGCTTCCACCTGGAGGGTCTCGGACAGCTTCTCCTCACTCTTTACCTTTAGTTTGTCCAGGTTAAGACTGCCTTGAGCGGTGAAGTGGTCAAATCCTTCTGCCGACAGGGAAGTTTCCATGGTCAGATGGCCTTGCTGGAAAATATCTGAGCGCTCTCGAGCTATAATGGGACTAATCCTGACCAGATCAACCTGTTTGAGACTCAAGTTCCCGTCGAACCTTTTATCTGCCGGGTTGTAAGTGCCATTAAAAGCCAGAGATCCTTCACCCATGCCCACGATTTGTCCTTCTATCTGAAAGGGAATGGGAGAACTGGCGGAAAAGTCATTGATGCGCGATTTGAGGTTTCTTATTTCCAATTTTGCCTGGGGCTTCTGAGTAAGATCCACGAAGCTGAGGTGACCATTTTCCACAGAAAGCAATGAAATGAGCAGCGGCACCCCGGCATGCTCCTCCCTGCCATACTTGCTGGAATATGGCTCAGTATTTGAACCTGCATTCTGCGGCAGGAGGTCGGCGATGTTCAGTTTGCCGTCTTCATTCCGGATGATAGTAATCTCCGGTTTGGTGAACACTAGGGTGTGGATTACGATTCTACCTTTTAAAAGTTCCTTGAATTTCCAACGGAGCTCTAATTTCTCATTCTTAAGCAAGGGAGCACTGCTGCCTTGTTCGTGGATCTCCAGCCCATCTACTCGAAAGCCGCGGAAGCCTACCCTGGCATCAGCAAGGATCACATTGCGGTGGAGATAGTGTTCCATGGGTGGCTCAATCCAGGCGGCGATAAGCTCACCCGTAAGGTAAAAGCGGACAAATAGAACAAGTGCCAAAAACAACAATAGCAGACCACCCAAGATTGCAGCCACCCATTTATATGTCTTGGACATAACCGATTTTCCTCGCCATTGGTTGATTAGATGGGTTGAAATTTACAGAACCTTTCTACACTCGTCAAAGTAGATAAAATCCTTATGCAAACCTCATACCCAAGTGGCATCTCGTTTCAGATAGGCTGTTTTTACGGACTCCATACTCATGCGGAAATTTTCCGACAAACAGATTGACCCGGGGACGCGGAGAAACGGCGAGACGGCGATTGGGAAAACACTTCAACTAACCTGTTAGGGAGTGGGAGCAATGTATAAGGTGACTTGAGGGGACTAAATACGGCGGGTGATTACATATTCAGCGATTTCGAGTAAGGCTTGTCGGGTGGGCGACTCCGGGAACATCGACAATGCCGACTTGGCCTCCGTTATGTAATGGTTGGCAAGCTTATCGGTGTAGTCGAGTCCCTGATATTCTTGGATGATTTTTTTAACCTCACCAAAGATCTGTTCGTAATTGCGGTCCGAGACAATGAGGTCTACCAGATTCTGGCGGTCCCCATCATTACTCGATTGCAAGGCGTGAATTAGGGGTAGGGTGATTTTTCCCTCCTGGAGATCTTTACCCACCGGCTTACCAAACTCCTCTTCGCTGCCGGTATAGTCGAGGAAGTCATCTCTAAGCTGAAAAGCAATGCCCAAGTTGAGTCCGAAACTCCGCATGGCCTCTTCTTGCTCTTCGTCAGCCTGACCAAGAATGGAGCCAATCTGACATGCCGCTGAAATGAGAATGGCCGTTTTGCGTTTTATAACCTCAACGTATTCTTCCTCGGTAATCTCCAGATTGTCACTATTGATCAACTGGAGAACCTCGCCTTCGGCCATAAAGGTGGTGGTTTCCGAGAGAATCCGGAGAATCTTTAAGTTGCCACTTAGTACAGAAAGGAAGAAAGATGTGGCGAGAAGGAAATCGCCCACAAGAACCACTGCCGCATTACCCCAGAGAGTGTTAGCCGATGGCCTGCCCCGACGCAGATCGGCATTGTCCACAACGTCATCGTGGAGGAGGGTCGCTGCGTGCAAATACTCGAAGACAATGGAGAGACGGTAGTGATCGTTACCTTGGTAGTTTAAAAGCCTGGCTGCCAGAACCATCAACAAGGGGCGCAATCGTTTTCCACCACTGCGCATAATGTAGCGGGTAACCAGGGCGATGAGGGGCACACTGGAGTGAAGATTCTTGTTAATCTCTCCCTCGATACGCTGCAGATCTTCATCCAACCGGGCGAAAAGAGGGTACTGCTGGTGAAGCAGGTCTTCTGCGGTACTCTTGAGGGACAATGTTGGGGTTCCTTAGCTAAAGTTCAGGCTGGGAAACAATAAAACACTTCTTCATAGCCCAAATTGGGCTACTTGTCAAAACAATTCGGATTCAGCAGTTTCCCAAAAAAATGCAGGTGTAATCACATGGTATTCAGGCCGTGAGTCTGTTCCTGGTGTTTTCCAAATGAAAATCGTCTTTTCAATTAACCTTGTCTATATTGTGCTTTAAGGCCGGGATTTTCCCGAAGCGGCGTATATTGCCAGCCTATGCCAAATCCAATAGATAAACCTGCCCAAGCAATACAGCAGAGGCTGGCTATATCCGCAGCTCGGGCTGCCATCTCCTTGGTTC
>JASFKF010000103.1:0-6140 GCA_050118775.1 Syntrophobacterales bacterium | reverse complement strand
ATGTGGGATATGAGATTTCGAATTTCGAAATTTAAACTCTATGCTCCATGCCCCATGCTCTATGCAGTAATGCATCCCACATCTCAGATCTCACATAGGTCTAGCATTTGTAAAGACTGTCGAATCAAATGCTAGCCACCTCACACTGTCCTGGTTGTGGCCCTAAAACCCTAACGTACAAGGTCTCCGAGGCGGCTCCACCTTACCCCAAAGTCTGTGCGATCCCAGGACCAATAAATCAGGAAGGCTTTGCCCTTCAGGTAAGAAAGGGGCACAAATCCCCACACCCGACTGTCAGAACTCTCGTCCCGGTTGTCTCCCATTACAAAGAGGTGGTTGGCTGGAACACTTACAGGCCCAAAATTACGCAAGTTGCCATAGACTGAATAACTGGCATGGGGGTCATCCATTACCCTGCCATTTATAAATAACTGCTTGTTGACCAGTTCAACTCTATCCCCCGGCAAACCAATAACACGCTTAATGTAGTCTTTCTTGGGATCGAGGGGATACTTGAAAACCACCACATCCCCTCGTTTCGGCTTACCTAGCTTGATTATCGTTTTATCTGTAAGAGGAATCTTGATGCCGTAGATGAATTTGCTCACCAAGATATGGTCACCCACGAGCAGGGTGGGCTTCATGGAGCCAGATGGAATTTTAAAAGCTTGCACCACGAAGGTTCGAATAAAAAGGGCCAAAACAACTGCGATGACAATGGCCTCTGCATATTCACGGAGAACACTTTTTCGTTTTGTCTTTGCCTTTGTGAGAACGTCTTCGTTCCTGGCGTCATCACCGTGGCTAACGGTCTGACTCATAATCTAATAATTACCTCTCTAAATTAAAGAATCCGGCCTGGAGGCCCCAGCTCTGGGCTGCCCTCTGGGGGGACTGCAATGGTCTTTCCCTCTTTTTGCAGTCTGCTACTCCAGTACTCCAAAACAGCTCCCGATCTTTACTGGTAAAACCATTGAACTCTGGCCTGGTCCCGAGATCCAAGTTTCCCCTGCTGTATATCTTGATGCATATGACGCATGCTACCCTTTGTTACTACCCAACCGAATTCTAACTAAATTAGGATCAAAGACACCTTGCGGAGCGCCTCAAAAGTCTAGCACGATTTCATTAAATGGCAACTCATAAGTTAGCATAGAGCATAGGGCATAGGGCAGAGAGTGATACAGGAGGCAGCTTTTATGGGACACAGATTTACACAGATATTCATCCAGAAATCAGGGCACGAGGTCAGGGATCGGAGATCAGAGGTCAGACGACAGAGGACAGAGGACAGACAACAGAAGACAATTTTACTAGGCACTAGGCACTTTTCGATTTCGGATTTGGGATTGCACCCGCCCGCCTCGCCTGAGCGAGCAGGCTCGCGATGGCGGGCAGGGATTTCGGATTTAAAAGCAAGGAGTCAGGAGCCAGAAGTCAGAATTGAGGGTCTAAATCACTTAGGATCTTAATTCTTTAATTTCGAAATTCGAATTTCGCAATTCGAAATATCTTGGCCTTGCGCCTTAAGCCTTGGTCCTTAAGTCTTTCCTCTATGCCCAATGCCCCATGATCCATGCCCGTAAGGTTGGCTTAGGTTTTGCATATCAGAAATTCCCCAAACACCTATTCCGTGTGCGACAAGATTGAAGAAAGAAAATCGAAAGTTGAATTATCTATGTTATTGTTTTTTTGACAAAAATAATCAGCTGTTCTTTTTTATAATGTTTTTACGAAGTTGAAAAGAAATAACGAATAACTAACAACCTATTATTGACAACTATCCTGTGGAATTGTCAGAAAAATATTTGACATTTTAGTGATATATCGATAGTATGGCGCCAAACCCGCCATAGAATTTACAAGACCTTACGTCCACCAAATATCGAGAAGAGACAATGTTCGGAAAAAAATCCTCCCTCATAGGTCTTGACATTGGTTCATACGCGGTCAAGATCGTTCACCTGCAAGAAACCAAAGGCACATATCGACTCAGAGATATGGGTATAAGTCAGCTACCACCCAACGTTATCGTAGAAGGTGCCATCAAAGACCCTGAAGCGGTCCAAACGGCAATCAAAAAACTCATCTCCAATTTGAAAACCAAGGTAAAAGGCGTTGCTACTTCGATAGCTGGCTGGTCGGTGATTATCAAAAAAGTCGATTTACCCCAGATGAGCGAAGATGAGCTCAGCGACAATATACAACTGGAGGCGGAACAATATATCCCCTTTAATGTGGAAGACGTAAATATTGACTTCCAGATTCTTGGTACTTCTGAAGATAAATCAGATCGCATGGAAGTTATGCTGGTGGCAGCGAAAAAGGAAGTCATTGACGATTACGTAACCCTAATAAGGAAAGCCGGTTTGCAGCCACAAGTTGTTGACGTCGACTTCTTCGCTCTGGAAAACGCCTTTGAGGCGAATTACGAGGCTACCGAAAGTGGGGGTGTGGCCCTCGTCGATATTGGGGCCACCAAGATGAACATCAATGTTCTGAAAAACGGTGTTTCCATGTTTAATCGCGACGCCTCCATTGGCGGTTTCCAGATCACCGAGGACATCCAGCAGCGCTTTGGCCTAGAATATGAGGAAGCTGAGAAGGTTAAGCTGGGAATGTCTTCAGAAAAAGTTCCTGTTCAGGACTTGGAAGCAATATTTGTCTCAGCCGCCACCGGATGGTCAACCGAAGTCAAACGCGCCATCGACTTCTTCTATGCCACCTACCCAGAGGAAACCATAGGACAGATTCTTCTGAGTGGTGGTTCCTCGCGGTTGCCCGGATTGGACGCTTTGTTCAACAAGGATACTAATATTCCCGTGGCCTATTTTAACCCCTTGGCCAAAATTGATTTTGATACCAAGGTTTTTGATCAGCAATATCTGGACTATATTGCTCCCCAAATAGCTGTTGCCGTGGGACTCGCCCTGCGGAGGGTAGGAGACAAATGATAAGAATTAACTTACTGCCCATTGGCCGCCGCCCGGTTGAGGAAAAAATTCGCAAGGAGATTTCTGTCTTTTTCCTCCTAGTATTCTTCTCGCTGATTGTAATGGCCTACTTCCATGTAGGCCACACCCGCGAGATCAAGAGAATCACCACAGAGAAGGCCAACCTGGAGAGAGATATTCAGCGCTATCAAGAAAGACAGAAACAGCTCGACAATTTGAAAAAACAAGAAAAAATGCTGAAGCAAAAGCTGGCTGTCATCGATACTCTGATGAAGAATCGCGACCTCCCAGTACGAATCCTTGATGAACTTGCTATACGTATACCTTCAGACAAGATGTGGATCAAGGACCTGACTCAACAAGGAGGCATATTGACTCTTACAGGGGTAGCCAGGGGTAATGAAACCATAGCCCAATTTATGGAAGCCTTGGCCAAATCTCCCTATATCGATCCTAATGGAGTCGTCCTAAAGCAGTCACGCCAAGTAAATGTTCAGGGGTATAAACTGAAAAACTTCAACTTAACCGCCAGAATTGTGATTCCACCTGCGGCGAAGGAAGAAGAGGCAGCGAAAAAGTCGGAAAATAAGACATAGTCTTTCCGGGGAGACCTTGTTTGAATAACCACTCCCCTTAAATTGAGGAAGGAAGCCTATGGCTTTGGATGTTAAAAAAGGTATTGGAGACGTAAAGGTACCAACTATTCCCTGGCACAAGCTGAGCAAGCTTACTAGGACGCACAAAATAGTTATTGCTGTGGCAATATTTGGTGCCCTTTGGGGAGGTTTCGTTTGGTTTTTCTACATGCCCCAGACAGAAACAATATCTAGGCTCAATAAAGACCTTAAATCTGCCCAAGACAAGTTGGCCCGTGTCAAGGATGTTGAGAAAAACCTTCGGGCTTTCAAAAAACAATTCAAAAAAACTGAACAAGAATTTAAGGAGGCACTTAAGCTCCTACCGGATAAAGAAGAGATTCCAACCCTTCTGACCAGTATTTCAAACCTTGGGGCCCAGTCTGGCCTGGAGTTTCTCCTGTTTCAGCCACAGAAAGAGGTGCCCCGAAACTTCTACGCCGAAATCCCACTAAAACTGGAAGTTACCGGCCCTTATCACAATGTTGCTACCTTCTTTGATCAAGTGAGCAGACTAAGTCGCATCGTCAACATCGGCAACGTAAAGATGACACAGATGAAAGCCGCTAAAAATAAAGCAGATACAGTTATTCTGAAAACCGGCTGCACTGCTACAACTTATAAGTTTATTGAAGTAAAAGAACAGCCCAAGAAGGGTAAAAGAAGAAAGAGAAGAAAATAGGCCTTTATAATATTGGGGAAATCAAGTGGTCATGATGCGACCATCTTGATATCCGGGCTTGGAGTTACGGGGAAATCGGGAAAAAAGCCCGCCGATAACCTTTCCCGTAGAAGGAGGACTGGAATGAGGCATAGTCGAGGGTGCCCAAAACAAAGATGGATAATGTATATAGGCCTCCTGGTCTTGATTTTCTATGCTTTTGGCTGCGCTACCAAGTCTTCTGCCCCACCAACCTCCCAGGCCGATGTTGGGGAGATAGCATCTGGTGAAATCCAACAACTCAGGGATATTCAAGTTGTGGATCAGGACACCTCCTTGGACGTTCTCTTGCTTGGCTCAGATGCCATGACCTACACCGCCTTCAAGGCGATTGATCCCTTGCGGCTAGTGTTGGATCTTCCCAATACTGAGAGCGAGGTGGTCTCCTCCCCATTTGCTGTGGAAAACGAAATCATCGGTAAAATAGAAACCATGACCCTCGCCCAGGAGCCTCAACCCCTGACTCGCGTAGAGATCGCGCTGAATCAGGAAACTCTTTACGAAATATTCCAGGAAGAGAACCAGATCCGGGTGCAGTTTGACAAAGCCACTGCATTTGGACAAGCCCGAGCTGAGCCGGCTGCCGAGACGGAAATGGCCACCTTCCAGACTGGGAGCGAACCACAGGCTGCAGTTGCTGCGACTCAACCAGCGGCTACAGTAGCGTCCACTCCGGCAAAAAAAATAAACGCTATTCAGCCAATCCGTTCAGACGAAGAAGTCAAGGTATACATAATTGGTGACGGTAGCATAGGTAACTACAACGTTTTTACTCTTACTAATCCAGCCAGGGTAGTGTTGGATCTGATGGGACTAAAGTTGGCTGCCACCAAAGGTGGTGTTCCCCCTTCCGACAAGCTGCTCAAGAATATCAGGGTAGGAGAACACCCAGAAAAGGTTAGGGTGGTTTTCGATTTGATTCCCGCCGCTGGCTTGCCGTACCAAGTTACATCAGTAGACGACCGACTGGTTGTTTCTTTTAAGCCGGGCTCTGGCTTTCCCCCCAGCCCGCCAATTGTAGTGGCCGCGCCTGCTGCAGTGGAGCGCAAAGAAGTAGCCAAAGTCAAAAGAACCCCACCTCCAGCTGAACCAGCCAGAATTACCTCTATAGATTTTAACTTGCTGGAGACAAACAAGTCTCGTTTGATCGTTAGCGCTAACCGCCCTCTCGAGCCTGAGATTCAGATCACGGGAGCAAACTCTATCTCGATGATTTTCGCAAATGCAAGGCTCCCAAAGCATCTGGAGAGGCATATTGATACGGGGCAATTCACCAGCGCTGTCAACGTAATTTATCCCCGTCCCATGAAAGGAGTTCCAGGGACGGTAGAATTCTATATAGAGATGCGTGAAATGGTCCCCTACCATATAGCGCAAGAAGACAACAAGGTCTATTTAGACTTCGATACCTCGATGATGCCACCAACCGAGCCCATCCAGCTCACTAAGCCAACTACGGTGTTAGACGAACGGGCCCCATTGGCCCCAATACCAGCAGAGGTTCAACCACCTCCTGCTCCGGAAGAAATGGCTGCAGCAGCTCCTCCCGAACCAGTTGAAGAGGTGGCCCTCGAAGAGTTAGCAGCCAAGGATGAGCAAGCTCTGGCAGTTGAACCACCCCCGGAAGAGGAGGGCGAGCTAGCACCCATTAAGGCCATGCCGCCGCCGCCCGCAGTAGGAGGGAGGTATTTAGGTCAGAAGATTTCCCTTGACCTTCAAGAGGTAGATATTCGTAACGTCCTTAGGCTTCTGGCCGATGTTACCGGCAAGAACATAGTGGTTGAGCCCAATGTCAAAGGCACAGTGACTCTTAAAGTGGACAATGTTCCC
>JASFKF010000102.1:0-6150 GCA_050118775.1 Syntrophobacterales bacterium | reverse complement strand
AGCAAAAGGCTATGTTGTGGCTGGCTTCCCTGTACGCTGCTCAGAGTCAATATGCAGAAGCTGCTGAGGTCCTGAAAAGTCTAGTGGAGCTGGACCCTGAAAATCCGGTGGCAATTTATTATCGTGCCCGAATGGAGCTAGAACTTAAAAATTATGATGAAGCTGAAAACTATTACATAAAGGCTCTGGAAATTCGCCCTGACCTTGAAATGGCCCTTATGGATTTAGCATATGTGTACGAAGTGCAGAACCGTTTTGAAGATGCGGAGAAAACATACAAGAAGATTCTTGCATTCGATCCAGAGAATAGACAGGCTCACTCGCGCCTGGGAGATCTCTATTTGCGGCAGAATAATTACCGTGGGGCTTTGGCCGAGTATCAAAGAATAAATGAGCCCGCGGAAAAGGGGTTGGAGATGCGGAGCAAGATCGGCCTCATACACTTGGAGTTAGGAGAATACGAACAGGCCATAGAAGTGTTCAGCGCTCTGCTAACAGGACAACCTGATAACGGGCAGATCAGATATTATCTGGCAATAGCCTACGAAGAGAATGGTGATATTGAGGAAGCTTTGGCACAGTTTGAAGCGGTTCCTTCTGATGGGCCCTACGGAGTTAAATCAAAAATACATCGTGCCTTCATCCAGGAAAAGAAAGGGAATATAGAAGGGGCCATTGTAATTCTCCAGCAAGTGATAGCAGATTATCCCGATGAAGAGGATGGTTATCTTTATTTGGGAAACATGTATGAAACCCTCGATCGATTTACAGAAGCAGAGGAAATTCTTAAACAGGGACTGGAGATGGTCCCAAATCGACAGCGGCTTCATTTTCGTCTTGGCGTAGTATTGGATAAATTGGGAGAGCGTCAGGGTAGCATTGCTGAGATGGAGAAAGTAATAGCCTTGGACCCCAATCATGCCAATGCACTCAATTACCTGGGATATACACTGGCGGAACTGGGAATTAGGTTAGACGAAGCGGAGGGGCTTATTAAGCGTGCTCTAGAAGTGAGACCGGACGATGGCTACATCACTGACAGTCTGGGCTGGGTTTATTTCAAGATGGGCCGCCATGATGATGCCCTGCTCTATATCCAGAAAGCCCTCGAGAAACTGCCCGAAGATCCCCTGATTACGGAACACCTCGGGGACACCTACATGGCTCTCGGTAAATGGCGTGAGGCACGAGAGGCTTATGAAAAGGCCTTACGGTTGGGTCACGAGAATCCAGATCAGTTAGAAAATAAAATCGAGAAAACCAGAAGAAAGGCAAACAATAAACAGGCCCGGTAAGTCCGGACCTGGTTATTGCCAGACAGGAGAGCCGTGGAGCCCGATCTAGTCCCCCGCCAGCCAAATGATATGGGCATTGTATCGGTGCTGCTCAGAAGTCTGCTGCTATGCGCTTGCCTTATATTTCTTCTCATCGGTTGTGCCAGGAAAGTACCCACTTTAGAGCCAGCAGATCTGCCGGTCTCTGTTGTCATAGAACATCTGGAAGAGAAAAAAGAGCAGCTCCTAAGTTTTCGTGCAGTTGGTTCAATTAGGGTTAAGGGGGAGCAACAGCGCTGGTCGGGCAGGGCCTTCTTCCTGACTCAGCTTCCAGGTTCCTTACGGCTGGAGGTTTTAAGCTTTTTCGGACAACCGGTCCTTTATGCAGCGAGCGACGGCTATGAATTCATGATCTGGGAGCCCGGTCATAATCGTGCCTATCAAGGGTTAGCTGCCCGTGGGACTTTGGCCCGCCTTATCAAATTTCCCCTCCATGATCAGGAGGCATTGCTGCTCCTGGCGGGCGTTGTGCCCATGGGGCACCAGGTAGAAAAGAAGCTTTTCAAATTGCCGGATAATGGGAAAATGTTGCTGCAATTGGAGGACGTCTCCTCGCGGCTGACACAGAGGGTTTGGCTTGAAGGCGAAAGCCTGGTTGCTACAAGGATTGAGCGGACGCGAGGTGATGAACTGAAGCTGGTTGCCACATTTTCTGACTTTATGGACATAGAGGGATGGTTTTATCCAAAAAATATTGTGATGGAGGGAGGCAAATCTCGCGTCAGTATCCGTTATGAGCAAATCAGCATAAACGAAAAACTGGATCAAGCTGTTTTTCAGCTTAATCTTCCTGAAGGGGTAGAGATCATTCCCTGGTAGTTCCAACCCCAAAACATTTGGCTGTCCGCTCTCCTCAAAGAGTGGGCGAGTAGTCGTCTAAAGTTGATGCAGCGATTTGTTGCCGATCGCATGCTAGGCAAATTAGCAAAGTGGCTGAGAGTCTTCGGCTGCGATGTGGTCTATTTGAAAAGAGCTGACGAGGAGGAAATTCTTGAGAAACTTCAGGAGGGCCGGACGCTGCTGACAAGAAACCGTAGGGCACGGTCATGGCAAGGTAAGGGTAGAGTTTTTGTTGTAAAGGAAAATGATCCCAAATTACAGCTGCGCGAGGTAGTAAAGGGATTTGGACTCCGTGAGTTGGATGGTGCTATCTTCAGTCGCTGCCTAAGGTGCAATCACCCTCTTGACGAAGTAAGGAGAGAAGAAGTCCGTGAGGAGGTACCTGAGTACATCTACCAAACGCAAAGAGAGTTTCATCGCTGTAAGGATTGCGGGAAGATTTACTGGCCCGGAAGTCATGCAGTGAGAATGCGTCAACAGTTAAAGGAGATACTGGAAGATTAAGATAGCGTATACTAGATAGGGAGGTCTCAGGTGTCAGGAAAAGAAACAGAAGGGCTGAAACCTGAACACTGAAACCTTGAGATTCATTTGAGGCATTTTACTTGTGGGAGGGGGGCAAGGCTATGGCAGGAGATCTGTTGCGTAAATCTTGGCTGTGGCTTTACTGTTTGCTATGTACTTCCTTTTATTGGTTGAGCAAAGTGGCAATGTCCACTGGCGTCAGACTCCGTCGTCGGGTGCTCAAGTTGAGGGAGAAAAAAGCACTGTTGAAAATGGGTAGACGCATCCAAGAGCTGCATCAAAGCGGTCAGAATGATTGGGCTGGTGACAGCAAGGTGAAGGAAATTCTCCAAGTACTCGAGGAGGCCAGTCGGAAAAGAGAGGAGTTGAAATCTCGTTTACAGAAGAGGGAAGACCGTTTCAAGGAGAAAGTACAGAAGCTGAAAGAGAAAGGATCTAGCCAACCGAAAGGAACCGAGAGCTAGACTGAAGGGGAGAGTTCAAGAGCAAATTCTGAGTCTTAAGTACAAAAGAAGAAACACATTCTGAGAAACCAGATGTGGGATGTGCGATATGTGATGTGAGATTACATATCCCACATCTCAGATCTCGTATCTCACATCCAGCCCTGATTGGCGTTTCAATTCTGAGCTCCACATCCCCTATTCGGATATATCTCCGCAATCACTGGGATCACCCTGGATTTTGTCTAGAGCGTGCTCGAGGGCAGGGAGTAAGACTTGCATATTTTCCCGTGCGCCTGTGACGCTGCCGGGAAGGTTAATTATTAGTGTTTGACCTCTGACTCCTACCACGGCGCGTGAAAGCATGGCATGAGAAGTTTTGGCCAGGCTGTTTACCCTCATGGCTTCAGCCATACCTGGCACTTCGCGGTCTATTACCGCAAGAGTGGCATCCGGTGTCACGTCCTGTGGACTAACACCGGTGCCACCGGTGGTGACTACCAGGTCGAGGCAAGATTCGTCGGCAAGATGGCGGAGTCGTTGCTCCAGCAGTTGCTGATCGTCTGGTAGAATTTCAGTCTTAGCTACGGAAAATCCAGCCTTGCCCAGAATTTCCCTGAGCATCGGGCCGCTTAGGTCCTCCCGCTCACCTTTGAACCCTTTGTCACTGATGGTCAATATTGCCGCTCGCCGCATAACCACGATTTCCCGCTCAACATTAAAGTTCAGATCACTTAATACCCTTTTTGATCAGGGCTCGGTTCGCAGCAGCAGTCAAGACGCTGGAGACACCCTTACTTTTGGACAATCTTTTGAGGTCTGAGATCATCAGTGTTCCAATAAGTCTGAGTCCAATGGTAAGAGGCGTTTTCGGATTATTTGTCAGAGCCAAGCGGACTTGGTAATTCTTCATCCAGTCCCGGTTAGTGGCAATCTTGCGAAGTAACTCTTCACCCACATTGCGTGAATTAGAAATGGCAACAATCTCTTGCTCTGTTATGCGTGGACTGTCAAGTACCGCTTCCTGAATCTGTTTGTTGCTGTCCTTGATGAGAATGCTGCGCGCCTCTTTGTCGCCGCTCATGGCGAGCTTGACCTTTTCGGGAACCGGCAAGTCTTGAATCTCTTGATAGCGGCTTTTGGCCCTTTTCTCCTCCTTTTCCTGCTGCGGTGTTGCAGGGGCACGTTGGGCGGTTGTTCGCTCGGCTGCAACTACCAGCTCTTCGGGCAGTCCTTTGCTCTTTGCTAGCGCTGCGAGGTCTGAATCCCGGAGGGTGGTTACCAGTTTGAGGGCAAGGGGGAGGGGGGTCATAGGATTACTTACTAATGCCAGACGGACCTGGTAATTCTTCAACCATGCACGGTTGCTTGCAATCTTACGAAGTAAAGCAGAGCTGATTTTTGGTGACCTGGCAAAAGCGACGATCTCGACTTCAGTGATCCGGGGGCTGTCAAGCACCGCCTCCTGGACCTGACTATTACTATCTCTGACTAAAAGGGCGCGCAACTCTCTGCTGCCCGTTCGGGCCAATTCTCTTTTTTCGGAAACTGGTAAAGCCAGGATCTGCTGGATTCGGCTATTGGTTAAATGGCCGCTTTCGCTTGCCGCCGGCTTGTCCGTCTCATCCATTAGTACGCCCTTTAATCTTCTTTCTCCTTTTGAGCTTCTGCTATCAATTGTTCCTGCAAGTGAGCGGGTACCTCATCATAGTGGGAAAGCTTCATGGTGAACATGCCCCGCCCACCGGTTATGGAGCGGAGGTCCGGAGCATATTTAAGTACCTCCACCATTGGCACAAGGGCTCTCACTATCTGGTTCCTTCCCTTGCTGTCCATTCCCAATACCTTGCCACGCCTAGAGTTGAGGTCACCGATTACATCACCCATGTTTTCATCCGGAACGGTCACCTCCACCTCCATAACTGGCTCAAGCAGAGTAGGTTGCGCTTCTGCTACCCCTTTCTTGAAGCACATGGACGCGGCAATCTTGAAGGCCATTTCAGAGGAATCAACCTCATGAGATTTACCATCGTAGAAGCGCACTTTGAAATCCACCACAGGATAGCCTGTTCGCACTCCGGTCTGCATGGCCTCCGTGATTCCCTTTTCCACCGCAGGAACAAAACCGCGGGGCACATTCATGCCCACTAGGGCCTCTTCGAATTCAAATCCCGTGCCACGATCGAGGGGAGTAAGATCAAAATGCACTTCTGCGAACTGGCCCCGACCGCCAGTCTGTTTCTTATGCCTGTAAATTATACCCTTTGCTGGCTTTTTAATGGTTTCACGGTATGGGACCTTTGGGGGTGAGAGGTTTACCTCCACGCCAAACTTTCTTTTAAGTTTGTCCATGGTGGCCTCTATGTGAATTTCGCCCATACCGGAGAGAATTGTCTCCCTAGTTTGCTCTTCACGGTGAACCTTGAGAGTAGGGTCCTCTTCCAGCAATCGAGCCAGAGACGAAAAAATCTTCTCCTCATCCCCTTTGCTTTTTGGCTGTACCGCCATTGAGACAATAGGATCCATGGTTTGGGGAATTGGGTAAAGGATGGGTTTATTCGGATCGCAAAGAGTGTCGCCGGTAAGAGTCTCTTTCAGCTTGGCAACGGCAACGATCTCTCCCGGTCCTGCACTTGCAATGGTCTGCTGGTTCTTGCCCTGCATGAGTAGCAGAGAACCAAAGCGCTCCTTTGCCTCTTTATTGGCATTATAGAAGTTGCTGTCGGCAGAAAGGGTGCCGGAAAAAATACGTATAACTGTAAGCCGACCGGCATAAGGATCACTGACTGTCTTGATTACCTGGGCGCTCAATGGTTCTCCTGCCTCGGGTTTACGCATTTCTTCTTCATTGCTTTTGGGGTTCGTCCCGGTTTTTGCGCCCCGGTCCTGAGGGCTGGGAAGACATTGGACAACAAGATCCAATACCAGCTGAGTAGCCATGTTCTTGGTGGCTGAGCTACAGGTAATAGGAACTACCTCACCAGCAATGCAACCGCTACGCAATCCAT
>JASFKF010000101.1:0-6173 GCA_050118775.1 Syntrophobacterales bacterium | reverse complement strand
TGGCGCTTATTGTTCAAAAATACGGGGGCACTTCAGTAGCTGACCCGGAAAGAATTAAGGCTGTGGCTAAACGGGTCATAGAGACCCGCGAGGCCGGGGATGATGTAGTAGTTGTGCTCTCCGCCATGGCCGGAGAGACAGACCGACTTATTGGGCTGGCCCATAAGATGGCGGAGGAACCGGATCCTCGGGAGCAGGACGTGCTCCTAGCCACGGGCGAGCAAGTTACCATCTCTCTATTTAGTATCGCCATAAAGCATATGGGACATGAGGCCCAGTCTCTATTGGGGCATCAGGCCCGTATCTACACAGATCGTGCCTATGGCCGCGCCCGGATAAGTGAAATTCGCACAGAACCCATCTGGCATAATATATACAAGGGTTGTATTCCAGTTATCGCTGGCTTTCAGGGTTTAGATGAGAGAGGTAACATTACCACCCTCGGTCGGGGAGGTTCAGACACCACGGCTGTGGCTGTGGCTGCAGCCTTGGCCGCTGATGTCTGTGAAATCTACACTGACGTAGCCGGCGTCTATACCACCGACCCAAGTATTTACCCTAAAGCGAGGAAACTTCAGCGCATTTCATACGATGAGATGCTGGAGATGGCCAGCATGGGGGCCAAGGTGCTGCATATTCGCTCGGTGGAATTTGCCAAGAAATATAATGTGCCCGTTCATGTCCGATCTTCCTTTGTGGATGAGCCTGGCACCATGGTGGTTAAGGAGGATAAGTCCATGGAACAAGTGCTGGTTTCAGGTGTCGCGTATAGCAAGGGCGACGCCCGCATAACCCTGGCAGGGTTGCCTGACGTGCCCGGCGTTGCAGCCAGGATATTTACCGAGATCGCCGGTGAAGGGATCGTGGTGGATATGATCATTCAAGGGAGCACTGGCGACACTAAGCTGGCCAACCTGAGCTTCACTGTGCCGCGCCTGGATCGCCAGGCAGCTATACGCGTCCTGGAGGGGATGAAAAAAGAGTGGACAGATCTGCAGATCTCCAGCGATGAAAATATCGCCAAGATCTCTGTCATAGGTGTGGGTATGCGTCACCATGCCGGTGTTGCCGCTAAAATGTTTCAGGTGTTGGGCAACGAGAATATCAACATTCACATGATCAGTACTTCGGAGATAAAGGTTTCCTGCGTGATTGAGGATCGACATACGGCAAAGGCAGTCCAGATTCTGCACGATGCTTTCGAGCTAGACCAACCATTGCAGCACGAGATCCCGGAATAAAGCCATATTGGGATTGTCTAGCGAAGTAAAATGTCGGATTTGGGATGTGCGATATGAGATGTGAGATAGTGGGCAGGATTTAAGATAAAAAACATTCATTGGCTAGTAAAACTTAAAAAATAGGAAAAACATATGCGTAAGATTGAGATCTATGACACTACATTGAGAGATGGCACCCAGGCCGAAGACTTCAATCTTTCCCTGGAAGACAAAATTCGTTGTTCCAAGAAGCTCGACGAGTTAGGGATACACTATATTGAAGGTGGCTGGCCAGGCTCGAATCCGAAGGACGTTGCCTATTTCAAGGAAATTAAAAACTATGAGCTGAAAACCTCCAAGGTGGCAGCCTTCGGCAGCACCCATAATCCGCGCTCCTCTGCAGAAAAAGACCGCAACCTGGGCGCCCTCCTCAAAGCAAAAACAGAGGTGATTACCATCTTTGGCAAGAGTTGGACCGTCCACGTGCGGGACGCGCTGCGAACAACTCTGGAGCGCAACATTGAAATCATCCGCGATTCTCTGGCCTACGTGCGGCCAAAGATATGGAAGCTCATCTATGATGCCGAACACTTTTTCGATGGCTTCAAAGCTGATCCCGAATATGCCCTTGCTACCCTCAAGGCTGCACTGGAGGGAGGGGCAGAGTGCCTAGTACTTTGTGACACAAATGGCGGAACCCTGACCACCGACCTTCAGAGGATCATCAAGCGGGTCAAAAAGGAGCTTCCCAAGGCAGACCTTGGCATCCATACCCACAACGACTCTGAGTTAGCTGTAGCCAACTCCTTGGCGGCAGTGGAATTGGGCGCAAACCAAGTGCAAGGCACCATGAACGGGGTGGGGGAGCGTTGTGGCAATGCCAATTTGTGTAGCATAATTCCGGCTATTAAGTTGAAACTAAAGCTAGATTGCATCACAGATGAACAACTCACTCGACTGCGTGAGACTTCTCGCTACATTCTAGAGCTGGCTAATATCCGGCCATTCAGGTACCAGCCTTATGTGGGCAGGAGTGCCTTTGCCCATAAAGGTGGGATACACGTGGCGGCAGTTGAGCGCAACCCCGAAACCTATGAACACATGTACCCTGAGCTGGTTGGCAACCGTCGGCGTGTTCTAGTGTCAGACCTTTCGGGTCGCAGTACCATAAAGCAAAAGGCAGAGCAATACGGCATCGAGATCTCCAGCAAAGATCCCGTTGCCATGCAGGTTCTGGAAGAGCTCAAACAGCTTGAGCACGAGGGATTTCAATACGAGGCGGCTGAAGGGTCTTTTGAGCTCTTGTTGAACCAGGCCCTCGGAAGGGTAAAACGGTACTTTGAACTCGTGGGCTTCAGGGTCCTGGTATCCAAAACTGATGAAGCCCAGCCTTCCGAGTCTGAGGCTACGGTGATGGTCAAAGTTGGGGGAAAGGTTGAGCACACAGCTGCCACCGGTGTGGGGCCGGTGAATGCCCTGGACAACGCTTTGCGTAAGGCTTTGGAGAAATTTTATCCCGAGCTCTCCAACATGAGACTAAATGACTACAAAGTAAGAGTTTTGCCGGGCAAGGAAGGAACCGCCGCCAAGGTCCGGGTGCTCATAGAGTCTGTAGACAAGGACAACATCTGGGGTACGGTGGGAGTTTCGGAAAACATCCTTGAGGCAAGCTGGCTGGCCCTGGTTGACAGTATTAACTATAAGATGTTCAAGGACGAGAAAGGACATAAAGAATAAAGTACCATCTTTTGCAGACTAAAATTCCCTATTTTGCTAACAGTTGAAACCTCGACTCCTGTTATTTAAATGAACTCTCTCTCCCGGTTTCAAGCGCTGGTGGTTTTGTTGGTGTCAGTCCTTCTGCTGTCTGTCTACGGCTGGAGTCACCATGCCCAGCGCAGTAAGTCCAGAAAATCCCCTCAAATTCCGACGAAATATGTCTTTATCCAAGTGTCCGGCAAGGTAAAAAGTCCAGGGATATATTCCTTCCATAAGGCGGTTACAGTAGCTCAGGTGGTAGCTCGGGCTGGAGGACTACTATCTCCGTTAAGGCAGGTAGACAAATCGGCATGGGCTCAAGGTCGGATAGGAAACGGTAGAAGAATTCAAATTACTACTGATCCAAGCGGTTATGCCAGCCATAGACTGGAGTGGATGGCGGTGCCCATCCGCCTGGCCTTGGGGGTGCCGCTGGATGTGAACCAGGCCTCCGTAGCTGAGTTGACCCAGGTACCCGGCATCAATGCCAAGTTGGCGGATGGGATTGTGGCTTTGAGGATAAGTAAAGGGGGGTTCTCAAAGTTAGAGAATCTCTGCGAGGTAAAAGGAATAGGGCCGGCTAAGGTCAGGCGGCTCAAGGCGTACCTTACGCTAGGCACTGAGGACTAGGCACTAAGCACTGCCGAGCAGGCAGCGAGCAGCGGACAGCAGGCAGCAGTATAATGAGACTCAAGAAATCTGCCTGCTGCTAGCTGGCGGCTGTCAGCTGGTTTACAATCGTCTTACCCTAATCGGTCTCCGCTTTTCCCGCGGTATCTCCAATGTAACCGTAGTTCCTTTGCCAACTGCACTATCAATTTCAATAGTTCCGCCGTGGTCGTGAACGATTCTCTGACTTATTGTAAGGCCGAGACCCACGTGGTCGTTTTTTGTGGTGAAAAGAGGGTCAAAAACGAGGGGTAGGTTCTCCGGTTTGATCCCACCGCCGTCGTCACGCACGGAAAATCGGATGCGTTCTGCACTTTCGTCCACATGAAAATTGAGCACCACAGTTGGATCTCCCGATTCTAAACCATTGGTGAAGATGTTGGCCAGGCATTTGGCGAGGGTTTCCACATCCATAAAGGCGCGGAGCGACCGTAGTTTTTCGCTTGGAGGTGTTTGCCAATCCGAGGCTGCCGCCAGTAAAGCCTCGGGGACCATATCTATAGATCGTTTCAACAGGTTTTCGAAATTGTCTTCTGCCATAGTGGGGAGGGGTAGGGTGGTAAAACTGGCCAGATTCCTGAGCAGGTTGTCCAATCTGCTGGCTTCTTGATAAATGATTTCCTTGTAAAGCTGTCTGTTTTTTTCGTCTAGACCCTTTTTGAGTAAACGGGCGGCAAATCCACCAATTGCAGCGATCGGGTTGCGGATGTGATGAGCCATTTGATCCACCACTTTTGCCATGGACCGCACTCGCTCCGTTTCAATGGACTCGCGCTGAAGGGTTTTTAGAGTTCCAATGTCCTGAATGGTTAAAACAATAACATCCTTGTGACTACCGCGGTAAAGGAATGTGGTGAGATAGGCGAAGAACTTCTGGTCTTTTCGATCCCGGAGAAGAGCCTCTCCCTCGAAATTTCCTTTATCCAAAGTGAGTTTTATTATGTTGGGCAGAAAGATGTCGTAGTCATCTTCCAGAAACAAGGAAGAAATCGCATGGTCATTCCACTCGCCCGCCCGGAATCCGAATAGCTGCTCAGAGAAATTGTTGGCAAACAAAATTTTTCCTGAGGGCTCAAACAAAAGGACTCCGTGGGGGATTGACTGGAGAACTGCTTCGAGTAGGGGTTGATCGAGAGGACTGGAATCGGTCATCGCTATTTTCCGGGAGGGTTAGAAGTCGAACCATGGACAGAGACAGGATGATTCTAGAACGTAAAGGAGTTTGAGTCAACGAGAGAAGGACAGAAAGATCTAACCTAACCACCTATGGCAACCATTGGGCGGCTTTGACATTTGCGGAAGAAGTCAGGCTGGAGGGTATGTTTTTCGGGCTTGTTGACAATAGAATCTCTGAGAAGTTGAGACAGCTCAAGATCTGTCGCTCCCTGGCGGAGAGGTGACTTAATGTCCACTTCCTGGTCGGAAAAAAGACAATTGCGCAATTTGCCGTCCGCGGTGAGGCGTAAGCGATTGCAGGTGGGACAGAAGTGATGACTGATTGGACTTATGATGCCGATCATGCCTGCCGCATCCGGCCAGCGGAAATGGCGAGCAGGGCCGTTGGTGTGCTGAGGGACCACTTGCTCCAGCGAACCCACTTGGCGGAGCTTTTCCAGGATCTCATCGGCGCTAAAGTAATGCTGGAGGTTCCATTGTCTATCGTTGTTAAAACCCATGAACTCTATAAAGCGAATGTGATAAGGGCGATGGAGGCTCAGTCTCGCGAGATCCATAAGTTCGTCATCGTTGATCCCCCGCATTACCACCACATTTATTTTTACTGGATTGAACCCGACTTGCTCGGCAGCCTGGATGGAGCGCCAGACTCTATCAAACTCATCACGACGGGTGATGCGAAAAAATTTCTCCCGCTGGAGAGTGTCCAGACTAATATTGACGCGGCGGATGCCGGCAGCGTAAAGGTCTGGGCCGAGTTCTTCCAGGAGCACTCCGTTGGTAGTGAGGCTAAGACTCTGGAGACCGGATATTCTGGTCAAACGGCGACAGAAGTCAACAACTCCCTTACGGACGAGCGGTTCTCCACCCGTAAGCCGGACCTTGGTTATACCCATGTTGACCGCTATTTGAATGAGGCGGAGGAATTCCTCGTATGAGAGGATATCTTCATGGTCTAGCTTGACTGCACCCCCTAAGGGCATGCAATAGACACACCGAAGGTTGCAACGGTCAGTGATGGAAACCCTGAGGTAGTCAATAGGTCGCTGGTAGCGATCAGTAGGCGGCGTCATTAAACTCTTCCAAGAACTAATCGAGAATGATCCACTAGAAGCCGAAAAAAGGTTTTTATGTCACTTTTGTCATAATAAAAGAGCAGGTAGTGGAAGTCAAGAAATTAACCTCCTGTGGGAGCGACTTTCACATTTGTCATTGCGCATTTATCATTGCGCATTTATCATTACACATCGCAAATGATTTTGCTTATGTCGATCTAATTAAATTCGCAATCCGAAATTCGAAATTCGCAATTGCAAAGACAATGGATATTTAGAGAGAAACCGTTGATAG
>JASFKF010000100.1:0-6185 GCA_050118775.1 Syntrophobacterales bacterium | reverse complement strand
GAACTATCTGGCCCGGGGCGAAATGGCATTCATACCCCATTATGAAGAGCCTTTTATCCTGGGCGACGAGAAAGACTATCCCTTTATTCACGTGGATCACAAGTCGCGGCTAAACCGCGAGGGACGATCTGCAAATTGCCCCTGGTATTACGATTTCAAGGATCTGGACCCGGGCGATGAAATGTGGGACGACGTAGCCAAGATTAACCCGCTGGATGCCAGAAAACTTGGCATTAAATCCGGAGATCGGGTGAAGCTATCCTCGCCCACAGGCAGTCTGGTCTGCACGGCAAAGCTGTGGGAAGGAGTACGTCCCGGCACCGTGGCCAAGTGTTATGGCCAAGGACACTGGGCATACGGCCGTCTGGCTGCCAAGAGCTTCGGTAAAGAACCCAGAGGGGGCAGCAGCAACGACATCATTCCCGCCCAGTATGAGGCGCTGAGCGGCAGTTCGGCATACTACGGCGTCACTCGTATCAAAGTGGAGAAAATATAAGGAGGTGATCCAATGCCTAAATATGCAATGGTAATAGACCTGCAGAGGTGCGTCGGCTGTGGCGCCTGCAGCATCGCCTGCAGGAGTGAGAACAATGTCCCGGAGGGCGTTTACTGGTCACATAAGATCACTGAAACAGTCGGGACATTTCCAGATGTCTGGTTTCATTATATTCCAACACTGTGCAACCACTGCGACAATCCACCTTGTGTACGTGGCTGCCCGACCCGTGCCATGCACAAACAAGAAAACGGCATTACCATGCACGATACCAAAAAGTGTATAGGCTGCAGATATTGCCAGTTCAACTGTCCCTACGGGGTCATCTATTTCAACTGGAAGCAACCGCATGAATATTGGAGAGAGAAGCAGGCCCTACTCAAAGGCGGAACTTCCTCTCCGGCGGAGGAAGTTCGTGATGTGGGTGGCAAGGATGTGCCCTACTATAATCCGGAACGGGATGAGACCCTGGCCGGTATTCGCCCGAAAGGTGTCGTTGAGAAGTGCACCTTCTGCGATCATCTGGTTAAGAAAGGGGAACTGCCACGCTGCGTGGAAGCATGTCCGGCCGATGCTAGAATCTTTGGAGATTTGGACAACCCCAAAAGTCAAGTCAGTCTTCTTCTAGGCCAATTCCGTCCTTTCAGATTGAAAGAACAACTGGGTACCGAACCCAAAGTTTACTACATCAGAAATTTCAACCCAGCACATCACCATAGCACGAAAGGAGAGGTATAAATGAAAGCGCGATTATGGATCGGACTGCTTTGTATAGGCGTTCTCGTCGGACTTGCCACTACCTTCAGGGTGTATACGGCCGGGTTTGATGTTTACGCCAAAACCGATATCCTTGTTTGGACTATGCCCCTAGCTGCATACATTTTCTTGTCACTTACCAGTTCGGGGCTTGCCTTCTGCTGTTCAATACCAGTAATCTTCAACATCAAGCGGTACGAAATCATTGAAAAGCGGACGGTGTTTCTCGAAATTAGTGTTCTCCTAGGGGCCTTTGTATGCCTCATCCTTCACCTCGGCTCACCTCTCAAGGTTTTCTATCTCATATTGTCCCCTAACATAGCATCACCGCTCTGGTGGCTGGCGACTCTTTATGGTATCTACCTCCTGGTTCTGCTAATGTCATTCCAGAAAATACACTCTGGTAAACCGAGCAAACCGTTGTGCGCAGCGGCATTTTTTATTGCCATTGGCACGGCCACCGTTTTGGGATGGCTCGTGGGCATGACGGATGCCCGTCCGACCTTGAATCCCAATTTTCTCTCGGTGTTTTTTCCCCTTTCCGCTTTTGCCTGTGGTCTGGCAGCTATACTGGTATTCAGCCTGTTGACAGCCCATTTTTCAGGTAAGCAGATATCAGAAGAGCGAATGGCAGTGTATAACGACATCGCCAAGCTATTCGGGGTGATGGCAGGTGTGACCTTGTTATTGACCTTGTGGCGCACAATTGTGGGGGTAACGTCGTCTTCCTCACTGGAGTTTGCTGCCTTCAGACATATGGTAAATTCAGTATCCTTCAACATCGAACTCTGGCTGGGACTGGTGGTACCCTTTGTATTGATGATGATTCCCTCGGTGCGTAAATCTACCGCAGGCAAATTGACCGCCACCGTTTTGTTTATGGTGGGTATGTTTGCCGGTCGTTTGGAGGTAATTCTCAGCGGCGAGATTATGCCTCTGGGCGCCATGGCCGAAGGGCGTGCCGATTTTGTCAGTTATCTGCCCACCATCTGGGAGGTTTTCGTCGCTTTGTTTGGAATTTCGGTTGTGCTGCTGGTCTACACTTTAGGTGACAGATACCTGCAGCTTGATGCAGTGCACGAGTAAACTATCACCATTGAAGCTTTGCGCTAATTTTCCTCCATCCGAACCTCCCTCTCCGGCTTGAGAAGCACTTCCGGAGAGGGAGTGCAACTCCTCAGCAACTGCGGTTGAGTTGAATCAAAGATTCAAGGAGCACGTGAAATGAACATCGACGATTTGCTGATGCGAGAAAAAGCTCGCCGTGACGCTTACAAGAATCTGGCGGTTTGCTATCATCTTCCTAACGGAGAACTTACCACAATGCTCAAAGGGTTGGAGCGCCAACTGGGCGTGCTTGCATCCGGGGCGTTGAGCTATGCAGCCCTGATGCGTAAAGAATTTGAGAGTCTCAAAGATCTGGAGGAACTCAAAATTGACTTCGCACGGCTTTTCGTTGGGCCTTACAGCTTGCTGGCACCGCCGTACGGTTCCATCTACCTTGAGCGGGAGCGGAAAATAATGGGCGATTCCACCTTGTACTTACTAGAAATTTACAGGCATGCAGGAGTCGATCTTTCTGAAAATTTTCGAGATGCTCCTGACCACGTTGCAGCGGAATTGGAGTTTATGTATTTCCTTGTTTTCAAGGAGATTGAGGCCTTAGAAAATTCTGATATTGAGACGACCTTGGGTTTCCTTGAAAAACAGAGAGCTTTTCTGAGAAAACACCTTGGGGCCTGGGTGTTTGAATTCGCAGACACTATAGAAGAAAAAGCAGAAACTGATTTCTATAAAAATTTGGCTAGAGCTACCAATGCCTTTTTGAAGCAGGAACTGGATCATCTCGAAGAATTTCACCTGGCCCAAGCATCGTAAGCCCTGTCATTCTGGAGAGGTTAGAAACCTCTCTTTTTTTTAATTCTGCTTATGTTAAAGTTAACATAAGCGCTTAATAGGACTGGTAAGACTGGTGAGACGCATAGAGAGGTAATTATCCATTTCTCGTTAGTTTCCTGGCGGAATAGCCATGCCGGTTAAAAGGAGACAATTTTATGCTGAAGACCATACAGTTAACAGACGCTGTCGGCAGCAAATTGGCCCATGATATTACAGAGATCCGTCCAAACGAGTTCAAGGGACCTGCCTTTCGCAGAGGTCACACAGTGTGTGAAGCTGATCTCTGTCATCTCCAAAGGCTAGGCAAGAATCACCTCTACGTCATCGATTTGGCCGAAGATGAAATTCACGAAAACGAAGCGGCGGTGATTATGGCTACAGCCCTGGCTGGAGATGGTGTCACCTGGAAGAGTGGTCCCCAGGAGGGAAAGATTAATCTGCTCGCAGAAAGAGACGGTCTTCTTGTGGTCAATACCACTGCTTTGGCCGCTTTCAATATGGCAGATGAGGTTATGTGCGCCACCCTCCACAATCACACTCTGGTAAATAGAGGTGATTTGGTAGCCGGCACCAGGGCGATTCCCCTGGTTATGAAGCGGACTCCAATTGAGCGGGCTGCAGCCATTGCCCACCAGAACGGGGCAGCTCTTTCGGTTCAGCCTTTGCGGTCCGCTCGCGTGGGTCTAGTGATTACTGGTAACGAGGTCTATCACGGTCTGATCTCAGACCGATTTGCTCCCATTCTAACTGACAAGGCTAAAGCGCTGGGTTCAGAGATAGTTGCCCTTGACTTTGCTCCTGATGACGCTGAGGTGATCAGCCGGGTTATTCGCAGCCAACTGGAACAGGGTTGTGATTTGCTCTTACTTAGCGGCGGGATGAGTGTGGATCCTGATGATGTTACCCGCCATGGAATCAGGCTGGCTGGCGCAAATGAGATCCACTATGGTGCTGCTGCTCTACCTGGTTCCATGTTTCTCGTGGCCTATTTAGGAGAGGTTCCCCTTTTGGGAGTGCCAGCCTGTGGGCTTTATCACAGGATCACAGTGCTGGATCTAATCCTGCCTAGGATCCTTGCAGGGGAGAAGATAGGCAAGGCTGAGCTGGCCTTTTTAGGTCACGGTGGCCTTTGTCTTGACTGCCCTGAGTGTACTTATCCTAAATGTCATTTCGGCAAGTGATGTTCAGAGCCTTTCAAGATTATCAACTTTAAAACACCGATTGTTAGGAACAAAGAAGCATGAAGCAAAATTCTGAAGCCCAACATGGCTGGATTGTTGCCACCTCAGTAAGTCAACAAAAAGGCGTCAAGAAAACCAATATCAAAGTTGGCAGATTGGAAACAAATTACGGGATTAAAGGTGATGCCCATGGGGGCCCTTGGCATAGGCAGCTCAGCCTTCTGGACATGCAGAGCATTACAAAGATCAAGGAGCAGGGCCTCTCTGTCAGACCTGGGGACTTCGCTGAAAACATTACCACAACGGGACTCAAGCTCTGGGAGTTACCCATTGGCACAAAGCTCCGTTTAGGAAAAGTGGCAGTAGTGGAAGTGACTCAGATAGGCAAGGAATGCCATAGTCGCTGCGCCATCTATCATCAGGTCGGAGACTGCGTTATGCCCCGAGAGGGAATCTTTGCTCGAGTCCTCAAAGGAGGCACCATCGTCCCCGGAGATAATATCAATGTTATTCCTGAGGGCACACTAGAGCTTTAAGCCTAAAGAAATCATCAGTGATCGAATTGGCTCCACTCTAAATCTAGCCATCCTCAAAGATTGTGATTGGGGACAAATTGCATGAATAGACTTGCCGACACATTTTCCCGTAAGATTGACTACCTTCGCATCTCCATTACAGACCACTGTAATCTCAATTGTTCATATTGCTCTCCCTTTGGCGGCCGCCTGAAATTAACCCATGCCGAAATCCTCTCTTATGAGGAGATCTGCAGGTTAACTCAAGCAGCAGTTCAAGGTGGTATCTCAAAGGTTCGCATAACCGGAGGTGAACCCCTTGTGAGAAAGGGAGTAGTCGAATTTTGCCGAATGCTCTCTGGTATCGAAGGATTGAAGAGCCTCACTCTCACCACCAACGGTGTACGCCTCCGGGAGCTCGCCCCACAGCTTCAAGGTGCTGGAGTCCAGAGGGTAAATATCAGCCTTGACACCCTTCGACCTGAAAGTTTCCGTAAGATAACAGGGTATGATCTCCTTTCCCAAGTCCTCGCCGGTATTGAGATGGCCGAGGAAGTAGGACTTCACCCTGTCAAGATAAACACCGTGGTGATGCGTGGAGTAAATGAGGACGAGATTGAGGATTTTGCCCGGCTCACATTAGAAAAACCATATGATGTGAGGTTTATAGAGCTCATGCCCTTCAATGGGTCCAGTGAGCACCAGTCTCTCTTTGTGCCAGTGGAAGAGATGGTGAAAAGGGTAAAAAGGGTTGGAGATCTCTCTTTAGAACCGGCTGCTGAATCATCAGGGCCGACCCGGCTTTGCTCGTTGCCTGGCGCAAAAGGAAAGGTGGGGTTCATCGCACCTTTGAGTTACCATTTTTGCGGTTCCTGCAATCGCCTAAGGCTTACTGCAGATGGGAAGCTTAGGACCTGTCTCTTCTCCGAAGAAGAAATAGACATCAAAGGACCCTTGCGTGCTGGCGCCCCCCCTGAAGAACTCATACATATATACAGGCTTGCCGCAATGAGAAAACCACATGGCCATCAACTGAAGTGCACGCATGTTGAGCAATACTTTGGCAGGGATATGCAGGCTATAGGAGGATAAGATTACCTAGACTCTTCTATCTGAACGCTTCTCTCCACTATACTCCAGAAAACTCGAAATAAGGATCTCCATCTTCTCATCTAGTTGCCGTCTCACAAAGAATGGACAGGATGCTGCATTGAGGGTATGCTCAGAAAAATCCGCCAAAGGAGAGATAAAGAGTGGGCTATCACAATCTTTCTCAATGCCTAGAAGAGCTTGAGTCTCGGGGAGAACTTGTCCGCATCATCCAGGAGGTTGACCCTA
>JASFKF010000099.1:0-6191 GCA_050118775.1 Syntrophobacterales bacterium | reverse complement strand
TTTTAGATATTATTGTTTCTTTTTAAACCCACCAAAGTTTACATGTTGGCGAGAGATATATCACTACCCATTATTAGTATCCTTCCCCGCATGATGATCGAACTAATAAAAAGAACCTCCCAATAATTAGCTTGGCACATGCGTTGCACTCTTCACTCTATGTAAGCAAAAAGCCTTCCTTCCTATACAGGTTAAACATTTTCTTTTTTTCAAGAGAGGGTTGCTATCCTAGTGATAACAGCCCTTTTGCTATGGAAGGGTTTGTTAGACATGCTTGAAAGCCAATATCCACCCTGTAGAGGTTTGTATTCGGAGGTATGATATTGAATACAGTGAATGGCATCGAGCAACGTGAGCATCCTAGGGCCGAAATCAGATGGCCTGTAACTATAAGACCACCTTGGGGGACAATAAAGGGAGAAACACTAAATGTTAGCTCCATGGGTGCTTTTTTAAAGAGTTCTGAGCCGCTGAAGTTTAATGAAGTTTTTATACTAGATATGGACGTTCCCGCACTAGATTATCCATTAAAGGCCATAGCTGAAGTGGTATGGTTGAACAGGAACGGAAATAAAAATGAAATTACACCATATGGGATAGGGATCCGCTTCATAAGAATCTCAAGTGCGGATCAAAGATTTATTATTAATGAGGTGCTGAGGCATCTTAACTCAGAGAGTGTGGAAACCAGCTCTTCTGTGGTTTTTCAGACAACAGCTGCCGATCAAGAAGTCGAATCCGGTGAAGCTATGTGAGTGTGCATGGGTTAATGCTTGGAAATTTTGGGATTATTTCTTCGCATTATAGCCAATTATTAAATCTTTATTGTGTGAGTGCAAACTCACGAGATGATCAACTTTTGTTGTATTGTAAGGAGGTTGCTGTCATGAGAAAGTTACTTTTCCCTCTTTTAGTTCTGGTAGTGGTCTCTATGTGCTTGGGCTTGCAAGCCACGAGTCAGGCCCAAGATAATTCTCATCTGGAAGTCGCTGCCTCGGCAATCTGCAAGGATGTAGTTGATCTGGAACCTGTGGACAGTGGCACTAGTTTCGTCGCTGAGGATGGCGGACTCTATTGTTTTACCAAGATTACCGGTGCCCAGAGTCCTTCTCATGTGACACACGTATGGTATTTCGACGGTACCGAGAGAGCCAGGGTAGACCTGGCTGTCAATTCCATGGCATGGCGCACCTATAGCTCGAAGATTATACAGCCACATGAGCTAGGGGCGTGGCATGTAGATGTTGTCGATTCACTGGGCAACGTGCTCAAGACTCTAAAGTTCGAGGTCACGCCATAAGATAAAATTTTCTTTTTAATAGAATCCAAGTGGTCCTCGCTATGATTCAGGTGTTGAAGGACCATGCTGCCAAATCGAGAAAGCAGAGTCAGCAATGGCTCGGCCTTTTGTAATTCATTTGCAAAAGAAAATAGCGGAGCTTTGGCTCCGCTTTTTTGTTCAGGGCAACAATCCCTGCTTCCGATAAACCTATTGATCTTCCCCCCCCGACCGTATTGGTGCGTGGCTAATTCCATGGCATATTTCCTGCAGCTTTTCCTTTCCTAAGGAGAGAGACTGATCCCCTCTCTACCTCTCCCATACCTCAACCTAGAACCTCTCTTACACCGAGATTTCAGGTGTGGGGCAAACATCCAAGGTAAAGGAACGAGATGGTGCAAAAAGAGAGACGCAAATATCCAAGAGCAAAAGTAGTGTGGCCTGTAATCATGGAAAACAACCGAAATATCATAAGCGGTGAAACGAAAGATATAAGTGCTGGTGGAGCATATATACGTTGTCGTGCACCGCTGAAGACCATTGAGGTTTTCATGTATGTCAGTGTCTCTTTTTTAAGCCCTCGCATAAGAGGCATAGCAGAAGTTGTAAGGTCAGATGTTCTTGGATCAACTAATGGGGTTGAATACTATGGAATAGGAGTCAGGTTCATCGCAATTTCGAATGAAGCCCGGGAACTTATCTCGCTTGAGTTGCAGGACAAAAAATTGCCACCTACTACAACAAGGTTGGCATCCCCGCCTCATCAGCCACACCCTTAACGTCAATTGCCATTAGGGCAATACTTCCTGCTTCAACTTCCCCTACCTTGAAAACTCCCAATATGTTGTGCCAGAGTAAATTCCAGACAAGTGTGAATTGAGGGATGTAATGTGAAGTTTTGCTTGTGATTTCAATCCTCTTTTTATCCTCCCAAAAGAAAACAGTTAACAATGGAAAAAAAGCTTTCGAAGGTGGCAGAACTGCGGTGGCCCTGTGGACAAACTTCTTGACAAACTGCAAGCCCTCTGAGAATGTAAGCCCTGAACCTACCACAGGCGCATGACCTCGATAGGTAAGTTCAGGCGAAGCTATGCTTTAGCACAAAAAATCCTGATTCAACCAAGTCATCGTAAGCCCACACTGGATCACTGATGAGAAATTGGGCCAGCCAATACTAGATCCTCATCACTGAAGTCTTGGAGGGTCTACTTTGTCCAGTCTTCTGCGCAGAAAAGGGGGAAGATCATTTATCTGATAGTTTTAACTATGAAAGGGGGGGTATCATGGGGGAAATGGTGCTAGTGGTTGACGATGAACTGGAGATAAGAGATTTACTTTCTAGCTTTCTAACAGAAGAAGGATACGAAGTAATTCTGGCCTCAGATGGAGAAGAGGCCATAGAGTTGGCAAAAAGAGAGACACCAGATGCAATCTTGTTGGATGTAAGGATGCCCGGTATTGACGGAATAGAAGTCTGCAGGAGATTAAAGGCTGAGCCGAAAACGCAGTATATACCAATCATAATGATAACCGGTTATGACGAAAACAAGATAGATGCAATTATGGTGGGAGCTGATGACTTCATCAACAAGCCCATTGACCTGGTGGAGCTGGGAGTCCGTGTGAAGTCGATTCTCCGTACACGCTACCTATCCGATGAACTGGAAAGAGCTGTGACTTATATAAAGGAACTTGAGAAGAATCGACCAGAGGCTTGACTTTAGCAGAACCAAAACGAGTAAGAGCAATTTGTCATACCATCGAAAACCGTCTCCTATCATTTTGGACGGCAGTTTACATGGCTTGATCTACACTTTTGCTCTTGAGAACCGACCACAACATTTGATTTTATTAGGCCATTTAGTTATCAAAGATCAAAGACCATGCGGCGCTTCGGCTCCGCTTTTTTGCTACCACAAAATGTTAGCTTTTCGGATTGACAGAAACTACCCCAGTTATGTTATTAACAACTTCGGTGCCCCTCGGCAGGGTTCCTACCTGAAGCCCTGCCTGGGATTTCGCCCTCACTGGTTTACGTGCCCCGTACCAGTGGGGGCTTTTTCTTGGCATCGGGTTTGCAACACTGAATCCGTGGGAGGGGTGAGCACAGGGTTCACCCCAAAAGTTTGCGGCAGCCCCCATCGGTTTGGCAAGTGGCTGATGGGGGTTTTCTTTTTCCACTGCATTGATGTGACCATCTACAGCATTTTGTGCAACAAAGAAATCCAGCCCAGTGTGAATTAAGGGATGTAATCTACAGTTTTACTTTGGCTTGGGTGAATCGGTTTTTCGCATGGTTAACCGCGCCATTGGCGGGCATAATCGCCTGCCAATACAGCCAGCAGTATAATGTCAGAGTAACCCGTTGCCAGACTAAAGCATCACCTGCTGAAGGATATTGATAGAATCAAGTGCCTTGCCAGAACCCCTCACAATGCTTGTAAGGGGATCATCTGCAATACTGACGGGAAGCCCAGTTTCCTCTTTCAAAAGCCTATCAAGATTCTTCAGAAGTGCTCCTCCTCCAGCAAGAACAATACCTGTATCCACAATGTCACCGGCCAATTCAGGTGGGATTCGTTCAAGACCAGTTTTGACTGTCTGGACTATAGTTACAAGCAGATCATCAAGGGCCTTGGTCACCTCGGCTGATTCAACCTCAACAATCTTTGGAATGCCCGAGACAAGGTCACGTCCCTTGACCTCCATTCGTTGCACATTATTGTCCGAAATCGCATTACCTATGGTAGTCTTTATTTTTTCTGCAGAGCTTTCGCCTATAAGTAAGTTGTATTTTCGCTTAACATGTTGGAGAATGGCATCATCCATCATGTTGCCGCCCACACGAACCGATTTGCTGTATACAACTCCCGCCAGCGCAATCACCGCCACCTCTGTGGTGCCTCCGCCAATATCCACTATCATATTACCTACTGGTTCCATGACAGGTAGTCCAGCACCAATGGCAGCAGCCATCGGTTCTTCAATAAAAAAGACTTCACGAGCACCTGCTGCCTGCGCTGCTTCGCGCACTGCCCGCTTTTCCACCAGCGTAATGCCAGAAGGAAGAGAGACTACAACGCGCGCTTTCACCAGTGTTCGCCGATTATTCACTTTTCTTATAAAATGGCGAAGCATCGCCTCGGTTATATCAAAGTCGGCGATCACTCCATCCTTCATCGGACGCATGGCAACGATGTTACCAGGAGTGCGGCCCAACATCAATTTGGCCTCATTGCCCACTGCCAAGACTTTATTGGCTTCTTTTCCATCTATGCGAACCGCTACAACAGAAGGCTCGCTAAGTACAACACCTTTTCCTTTCGCATATACGAGCGTGTTGGCTGTACCCAGATCAATTGCGAGATCTTCGGAAAATCTTCGCCAAATGGGATTCAAAATCATCAGATTTTATCTCCTGCCGGTTTAGGACGAATTAAAATGGCTTCTATGCAAAATGTATAAAAGTTCATGTCGGTGAGGCAAAATACTTGCAGAGTTAGGGCAAAGTCAAGTCATTAAGGCCCTTTTGAGTAAAAAAGTTAGGTGCCTTTGTACCTGATAGGTGTGAAATGCTTTGAACTTGCAATTGGCAAGGAAACCGATATAGTGGCGTGACTGTCACTTAAAGGTTCAGATGTGACTTCAATCCTTTGCGCCTCATCGATATGGCAAGATCAGCGTTAAATGCCTCGGATTAAGGAGAACAAATGCCGAATTTTCGAAGAGGACTTCAAAAGACAAAGAGGTATTGGCTCATTGGATTAGTATTATTCTTATCGAACTTATTGCTGAGTGCCAAAATCCAAGCTAAGACGCTTTATGTATCTGATACGACATTAACAGCTAATGTGCGGACTGGACCTAGCTTTGAAAACCGTATCATTGCGATGCTTCAGTCTGGGACGAAAGTAACTCTAGTAAGGGAAGAAGGAGGTTGGTCCGAAGTGGCATTAGCTGATGGACGCAGAGCTTGGATTCTCAAAAATTACCTATCCGATCGACCTCCCTGGCGCGAAACTGCTCAGAAACTCACAGCTGAAAACCAGAGTCTTCAAAGCCAAGTCGCCAGTCTTGAGCAAAGTAAGCAAACTTTATCACACGAAAACAAAAAATTGATGACTGAACTTCAAGACAGATCGCAAAAGCTCGATCAACTGCAAAGAGCCAACAAAAATATGAAGACCTCTTACAATCTTCGCTGGTTTTTGGGAGGTGCAGGAGTCTTACTGACCGGTTGGATACTGGGTTTTTGGATGGGGCGCATGAGAAGACGCTCATATTCAGAACGATATAGATTGTAGGGACACAATCAGAAGTTTACTGATATTCCAGATTTGAAGTGGCTTAACAGACCAAGTGTACGGTTACACAAATTATATCACTCGTAAGGTGGGTTTTGTTCTAGCGTTGTAATGTAAACTCTCCTACCATTTCAGTGGGACTTCATATAACATACTTTAATCCACACTTTTCCTATTCGGAACCAACCACAACATCTGGGATATAGGCTATTCATTTGTCAAAGAATGAGCTGGGCATTAGCCTCGCTTTTTTATTGTGGTATCCTTATCAGACGTGATACGCTGCATTTCGGTAGCGATTCCCCAGCCCCAAGCAGAAGGTACGCTACCATTCTAGCCCCCACTGGCTTTAACCGAGCGGCCATTGGGGACCTTTTCTTGGCATCGGCCTTGCAATACAAATCTAACAGAGTGAACATAGGGTTCACTCGTTGGATCAGACAATCCCCCATCGGTTTGGCAACTGGCTGATGGGGGTTTTTTCTTCATATTGATACCTACCAACATCTTGTGCCGCATAAAATTCCAGCAAAAGGGATGTTATCTCCACTTTCCTCCTCTTCCTTTTGAGTTATCCAACTAAAACCTAGATGGGCTTTTTTTCTATT
>JASFKF010000098.1:0-6198 GCA_050118775.1 Syntrophobacterales bacterium | reverse complement strand
CGGTAGCTCAGCTGGTAGAGCGGGTGGCTGTTAACCACTTAGTCGGCGGTTCGAGTCCGTCCCGGGGAGCCAGGAAACTAAAGGCTCAATCTATGAAGATTGAGCCTTTTTGGTATGCGGAGTTTAAGTTGCCATTCTGGGTTTACATACTGCGGAGTCTGCATACGGGGCGGTTTTACTGTGGTCATACTAGTGATTTGGAACGCCGCATTAATCAGCATAATGATCCTGGATACCAACTTTCTCGGACGACTAAGGTTTTTCAGGGGCCATGGAAAGTAGTCTGGACAAGAGAATGTACTAATCGCAGTGAAGCTATGAAGTTAGAAAAGAGCATTAAGAAACGTGGAATTAGTCGCTTCTTTGAATCTCAGCTGGTAGAGTCCCGCCGGCGGCGGGATTAACCACTTAGTCGGCGGTTCGAGTCCGTCCCGGGGAGCCAAGGGAAAGCTGAAAGCCCTCGTGTAAGCGGGGGCTTTTTGGTTCGAGGGGCGCACGGTGAGGGTTTATGTATACATACTTCAGAGTGAGAGCACCGGCAGATTTTATTGCGGCCAGACTAATAGTCTCGTGCATCGACTAGATGAGCACAATAATCCCGACTATAAAGGTTCGATAACGACCAAACGCTTCAAGGGTCCTTGGAGACTAGTATGATGTAGACAATGCTTGGACAGGGCCAAAGCTATGAAGTTGGAAAAGAGCATTAAGAAACGCGGAATTAGTCGCTTCTTAGAAGCTCAGCTGTTAGAGTCCGCCGCAGGCGGATTAACCACTCAGCCCCCCCCCATTTAGGGGGTCCCTTCAAAAACAGCCGGCAAGTATTTAAAATTCAATTAACTTTTCCCTTAACGGGCAGGGTTATAGTAAAGATAGTTCCTTTGCCCGGCTTACTTTCTGCACTGATGGTTCCTTTGTGTCGGTCAATAATCGCGGAAACCACGGAAAGACCAAGACCGAGACCTTTACCCTCCTTTTTAGTGCTGAAAAAAGGATCAAAAACCCTAGAAAGATCTTCTCTGGAAATGCCTCGACCCGTATCAGTAACTTTTATTTCAATTAAACCTTTATTCGGGAAAAAATAACTCTCCAAGGTGAGACTTCCACCGTCCTCCATAGCATCAGCGGCATTGAAAATGAGATTGAGAAAACATTGCTGCAGTTCATTGAAATCACCCAATACCTTTGGAATCTTAGGATACAGATTTGTTCTGATTTTAATATTCTGAAGAGTTAGCTTGTATTTGCATAGCAGTAAGCTCTTCTCCAGAAGAGCATTTGGATCTACTTCGCTGAATTCCAGCTTGGGTTTTCTTGAAAACTCGAGCAGGTTAGAGACAATGTCAGAACAGCGGCTAACTTCACTGCCCACGAGATCGAGATACCTCTGAAACTTGTGTATTTGTTCTATTGATAAAGAATCTCGGCCTAAAATTTTGATCATAAGCCGAATATAATTAAGAATGCCGGCAAGGGGATTATTTAGTTCATGAACAACACTGGCAGCCAGTTTTCCTAGAGAGATCATCTTGTCTTGGTGAAGATAATTAGCCTGATCCAGAAACTGTTGTTTCAGCCTTTTGACTTTTCTCAGATCACGAAAAAATGCTACTAAACCGATTTCTTCCTTTCCCTGTAAAAGGACCTGTGCCGAAAGTCGCACCGGAATCTTTTCCCCTTTTTTGGAAATTAGGGTAGATTCCGAAAGAAATAGTTTGTCCTCTCCCCCTAATTCTTCGCTATACAACTGATTCTGGAACTTTTCCCACTCCTGAGATGAAAATAGTTGATAAAAAAACATCTTTCCACACACTATATCTTTTGAATAACCAAGCATTTGTTCCATACTTTGGTTAAAGATGATAATTCTTCTGTCGTAATCACACCCAATAATGCCGTCTATCGAGCTTTCGATGAGTCTTTCCTGGAAATTGAAAATCTTAGCCAGTTCTTCCGATGTGTCCATCCACCTTTCTTCTAAAAAGTCGGTATAATTCTGCAGCTTTCTCTGGATGTTATAGCGCTTCTTTGCTCGCTCCAGTGCCGCCATAAGCGCATCATCTTTTATGGGTTTAGTAATAAAGTCAGCAGCATCAAGTCGAAAAGATTTCAATGTCTTTTCGACTTCATTGTAAGCGCTAGTCACAATCACCTCAGTAGATGGATATGTTTTCTTTATGAACTTCAAAACCTCTATGCCGTCAATGCCTGGCAGGTCAATCTCGGTGATAATGATCTGAAAAGATCCTTCGCCACATAACTCGATACCGCTTTCCCCATCCGCAACAGTGAGTACACCATAGCCAGCGTCTTCTAGAAAAGCGGACAATGCCTGTCTAGCTTCATTATCTTGATCTATTAAGAGCAACTTCCAATTTTCCATCCGTATCATATTTCAATCCTTATACTTCAGTGTCTGCCTGCCAGAAAGTATAAGTAGGCTCCATACAACCCCAGGAGAATTCCTCCCTCGAAACGATTCACCCGTCCGTGCCCTTTGCGTCGAGACCAGGAAACAGGCCAAAGGACCAGGGAAGCCAGAAGCATCACCGGCATATCACGGTTCAAACTCTCGGAAGTAATTGGCAGAGGACGTAGAATCGAGATGGTACCCAGTATGGCCAAGGTATTGAACATGTTGGAACCAACCACGTTACCCACAGCAATGGCGTCTTGCTTCTTAATTATCCCTGTCAGAGTAGTGGCCAACTCTGGAAGACTGGTTCCAAGTGCTATTACGGTTAGCCCGATCACCAGCTCACTTACACCCATGGTTTGGGCAAGGCCTACGCCACCCCAGATCAGCAAGCGACTTCCAAGGAGCAGCAGAAAGAGGCTGACAACAAGTTGCGCTACAGGGCGATAAAGCGGTTGCCTCGGTAGATGGCCGTGCTTAGTCGCTGTACCGCTTGACTTCCTGCCTTCACTCCCCCTGGCTGATCTTAGGGTTACGCCATAATACACTATCAAGCCTGCGAGAAGGACTATACCCTCTGGGCGGCTCACAGCTCCGTTTTTGGCCATAAGCCATGCTGCCACTGTGGCCAGGAGCAGGGCCGAGTAGTCCCGGCCGACAACCTCTGGTTCCACTTTGATCGGCTGCAAAAGGGACGAAAGCCCGAGAACGAGAAATACATTGGCGATATTACTTCCCAGGACGTTGCCGAGACCCATTGCATAATGTCCGTCCAGCACCGCTGTGGTGGTAACCAAGAGCTCGGGAAAAGAAGTCCCCACTGAAACAATGGTGAGGCCGACAAAAAGTGGTGAGACCCCCAACCGTGTCGCAAGATGTGCTGCTGCCCCCACAAAGCGATCGGCCCCAAAGGCCAGCCCTGCTATGCCAAGACAGATTGCCACAAGGATAACAACCATGAACCACCTCAACTATTTTTTCGCCCCCCTGGAGCCAGTCTTTAACATTCAACTTAGCAACCAGGTACTAGCGCAGCTAATTATCATCATATAGCATGACATGACCACGAAGTGTAAATGGGATTTTAAGAGAATTTCATCCGGATTGGACCACTTTGTCCATGACATGCAATTGAATGGAGGTGGTTTGGAACGCTATCTTAGCCTTGAAATTCTGCAGGTGGGCACGGAGACATAAAAGCATATGTTGAATATTTGCTGGTCCTTATGATTATGGATATATAGTAGTGATCTTATAGCTGCCTTTGTTTAGATTATTATAGGTTTGAAGAATATATAGCCTACTTGCAAGTAAAGCCTGGATAAACAAAGAAGTAGTTAGACCCCTTTTTTATATAACGTATCAATCAAGTTTCTTCTTTCCGGGTTGGGACATTGGTCCAGTTCTGAAGTTAAGCGTGCTTCGTGTAATGGCATTTTTGCATTCGGATATCGACAAAGGAAGATTCCATCCACTTTTTCAGTATCACGCCCGCCTGAGGATATTTTACCGGGTTTAGCAATAATTGTAGCTTTTGCATAGGGACAGCGTATATCGCTTGCAGGGTAAGATTTGGCAAAACAGTATTTGCGCACAAACCATTGGTCTTCAGAGGCCGTCTTTTGCCGTTTTCGCATCTTCATCATCCTTTCTTGTGCGCCAGTCTCAAGGGCCTGCCAAATAGGATGATTGGTGATTGTCACTATATCTTTTTGTGAGGCCCAAAGGGCTGTTTGGCATCAATTTGCAATGCTTCCATAATAGCTAGCCGGTGGCACATGTCACAGAGAAAGTAAGCTCCCCATGGGATGAAATACTCCCTTCTACCCTCCTCAACCTGATAATAGGTGGCTTCACAATTGGCACACTCGGTCTGAGTGTCAGTTTTCATTTTGCTTTTTCCCCCTCTCAGTGGATTTGTTTTGCCAGACTAGTAGGAAACCAATTGTATTTTTTGGTATTTGCTAGCGCAGGAGAATCAGTATGAGCTCAAGGCGATGGAAACCTGGTGATAGGGTCAAGGGGAATATCAGTCTTCTTCTGTGTAGAGTGTTCTTATGTGATTTGGGTCTATAAGCGCTAACAGTTCTTCCGGATGTTCATTTTTGTTGACATGATAAATCCAGGTCCTGTTGCCTTCTACGACCTTTGCATCTTTATAGGCCAACTCTGTGCCGTTTTTCAATATTACTGTAATTTTTTTGCCCATATGGATACCAAGAGCACCCCTCTCAAATCCTTGCTCAAACCACGAAAAGCCTTCGAGATCTTTTCAGTAGCAAATTAGGTCATTACCTATAGTCTCATGGCTGCCCAGAGGACTGCCTGAAAGAGATTGGGTGCATTAATCTTTTTGAGAATGTAGTTTGTTTCCAGCCTCACAGCTTGGGTGCTTATAGAGAGCTTTTCTGCAATTTCCTCCTCTGCCGTCCCTACAGCGAGCAGGGCAAGTATTTTTATCTGGCCCTCATTTAGGGTTGTAGCTTTGTAAGTTCCCATTATTCAGTGCCGTAGTTGCAGCCAAAAAATAAGTCATAGCAGGTGTGGAAGTGCACTAAAGTGGAGACTGCTCTAATTCCTGAATGGCAGTCTTATAAAGTTCCAGCAGCGTGTTTCTGTTTTGGTTCATGATGCGGCTGATTTTGCCGAAATGATTTTTCAGGAGACCATCAACTTCAGACCAGGTACCCTGCAAATGGCTTGGAGATCCTTTCATATCATTTATTTGTTTCTTGAATAAATCGATCATCACTCTGTCCGTCATTTGCTGGACATCCCTTAATGGGTACTGTTCCTCTGCTTTTCTCATGGCTCGAGTCCTTCCTCCTCAGCTATTAGCAATCCAAGATCCTGCCATTGTTCAACATGCAGAAGCCTAAGCGTGGCTTGTAATCTGTCTTCGCACTATTATAGGAATCTGAGCGGCGGATAGGAAAAAAATAATGCGGTAAATATCATTATAAATGAGTGATTAAAAATAACTAATCCTGGATGGATCTGAGGTAGGATCTTAGATTGACTTTCTTGTTCTTGAGTTGCAACTTGCTCCTAATGTGGAATCTGTGCGACCGGATGGTGTTCTCAGATGCATGTAGTAAAGATGCAATTTCTTTAGAACTTTTGCCATCCTTGATCAGGCTGGCAATCTTAATCTCAGTTGGAGTGAGACTCAAAAATCTCGATGACAACTTGGTCACAAAGGGGGAGAAAATCTCTTTCATGTTTGATTCCAGGATGCTAACCATGGTCGTTTGCTCGGAATGCAAGCGACTGTTCTTTAGCTTTTCAACATAGGGCAACACCAGTTCCTTTACATTGGCAAGAATGTTTTCCTCAAGATCATGCCTGTCTTCCTCTCTCCGCTTTAGCAGAACACTTAGTGCGGCATTGACCTCTTCAAGATGGCGTGATTTTTCCGACAGTTCAGCCTCACTTTTACGAAGTGCTTCCTGTGCCTTTTTTTGCTCGGTAACATCGAAAAAGACTCCACTCACATAATCGATCTCCCCCTTGTCGTCACAGAGTATCATTGCCCTTTCCTGTATCCAAAGGATATCCTCATCCTGGGTCTTGATCCTGTATTCTCTTACATACGACTTTTCCCCCTTCAATGCCTTGATGAAGCTTTCCCTCGCACCGGCAAGGTCTTCTTCAATAATCAAGTCAGACCATTTCATACTCCGGGAGTTAAATTCATTCATACTGTAGCCGGTCAAGGCTTCGATTTTTTCATCGACAAAATCTACCGACCAGTCTTGGTAGCCTTTGTAGACAATGCTCGG
>JASFKF010000097.1:0-6217 GCA_050118775.1 Syntrophobacterales bacterium | reverse complement strand
CCTAACTTACGCTGAGGTCTTGACAAGTTCGCAAGAAGCATTATCAGAGATCTTGTTTGATTTGCAAAACCATGTGCCCGTTGAAAAAACAGGACGGAACAAGTTTAGTAAAAACTGAATTGTATGAAAAGGAACGGATTTTGCTCCATGGGGGAGACACCCAGGTATGGTAATTGGCTCTGAACAATTTAGCCCATAAGGTAACTTCAATATTAGGGTAGGGCCCATTTATCAAAGGGGATTGTCAGCATAAGATAATGTCTGGATCTGACCCAAAAAGATTTACCTTGAGGTGGACGAAGCTGCTGAGTTCGTTGATCCTCTGTGTAATTCTCCTAGCTAGTACCAGCTGTAACCAGTTCACTCCCAGAGATGAGTTGGAGACTGTAAAAAACAGGGGTGTGCTTCGAGTGCTTATTAGAAACAATGCCACCTGTTATTTTGAGGGACCTCAGGGACTTGCCGGCTTTGAATACGATTTGGTGAAGAGTTTTGCTGATCATCTGGGTGTGAAGGTGAAATGCGTAGTCACCGACAGTTTCAATGAGATGATTCCTGCACTACTTCGAGGTGAGGCAGACCTAATTGCCGCAGGCTTTACCGTTACAGAGAACCGCATGCGCAGGGTGGCATTCGGTCCTCCCTATATGGAGGTCCAGCAGCAAGTGGTGGGCCGACGGGGCGGCCCGTCGCCTGACGATATAGGAGACCTCATCGGCCATCCTTTATGGGTTAATGCCGGCACCTCTTATGAAGAGAGGCTAAAGGAGCTCAAATCTCAATATCCCGGGCTATCTTGGCTTCCGGTTTCAGGATATGAGACCGAAGAAATCCTGGAGATGGTTTGGCGGGGCATAATTCCACTTACCATAGCCGATTCAAACATTGTGGCGGTGAATCGGCGTTATTACCCGCAGCTCAGAATTCATTTTGCAATCCAAGAGGGTGAACAACTTGCCTGGGCTGTGCATCCGCAGCATAATCGCCTCTTGGCTGCCGTTGAGCATTGGTTTGCTCAACCATCAACCTCTGCTCTGCTTCAGAAATTGAAGCAACATTATTATGGGCACCTCAAGGTCTTTGATTATGTCGACCTGGTCAAGTATCATCGCAGGCTGAGGCATCGTTTGCCCAGATACGAAAATTACTTTAAGACTGCTGCAGGAAAACATGGCTTGGATTGGAAGCTGGTAGCAGCTCAATCTTATCAGGAATCTCATTGGGATCCCCAGGCGGTGAGCTTTACTGGAGTCAGAGGCATAATGATGCTCACCCAGGATACCGCTGCAAGTCTGGGGGTGGAAAGCAGGCTCGACCCCCGTCAATCGATTGAAGGTGGTGCTCGCTATTTAGCTTTGATGCACGAAAGGATCGGCGACAGTGTGCCCGAACCAGACCGGACTTACATGGCACTGGCCGCTTACAATGTAGGCTGGGGGCACTTAGAGGACGCTAGAGCCTTGGCCCAAAGGTTAGATAAGGATCCGAACAACTGGCAGGATGTGAGTACTACTTTACCTTTACTACGGCAGAAGAAATATTATCGAAGCCTGCCTCACGGGTATGCCAGAGGAACCGAACCAGTGAGATATGTAAACCGTATCAAGACCTACTATCGAATCCTTCTTCAGGCCATTGATGAAACTCCCGAAAAACCCACCGAATTAGCTGAAATCGTCAAACTCCCCCAAGTATCTGCTCAAGCCGCTTCGATGTGAACCATTCGCAGAGAGCTAGGCTCACTAGGCACTAGGAACTATGCACTAGGCACAAGTAAGTCATTACACTTCGCGCTTGCGCGCTTCGCTGTCACTTGGGCTAGCGCCCGTCAATAGGCCTTACGGCCGTCATTAGGTTGTTACAACAAATGACTACGAATGACAGCGGAGCGTAGTGACGGCCACATTTGGTGGCCAAATGACCTTCAGTCATGCTTGAACAAGGAAATAAAAAATGACCCTGTACAGCGGCACTATGACCAGGTCAAGAAGACCCAAGTAGAGCAAGCCGATGATAATAAAGATGCCGTAGCGCTCGAGCCCCACATATGCATCCCGCATCTTCGGAGGTAGTATACCTGCCACCACTTTCGAGCCGTCAAGGGGGGGGACCGGCACCAAGTTGAATAGGGCTAGGATGATATTGATGGCGCAGCAATATTTGAACAAGTCAAAAAGCAAAGGTGGAGCCGAAAAGGGCAGAGTCCTGAGTGCGAGAGCAGAGAGGAGTATTAAGGCAATGTTGGCAAGGGGGCCGGCGGCGCCAACTAGCATCATTCCACGCTTGGGATCTCTCAAAAGAAAGGGATTTACAGGCACCGGCTTGGCCCAGCCCACCAAAAAAGGTGCGCGAATAAGAATGAGGAAAAGAGGTAGTACCACAGTTCCCCAAGGATCCATGTGTTTAATGGGGTTGAGGGTAAGTCGACCTGCATCCCGAGCCGTGGGATCACCCAGAGAGAGCGCCGCGTAGCCATGAGCCACCTCATGGAGGATTACAGAGAAGAACAAGATTACCACTTGAAAAATTATGTCGAACACGGTGATCATTGAGGTAATTTCCATTCTCTTAAAGGTAATCCACAGCATAAGACCGGTATTGCTCTACGTCAAGGCATCGTTTTTGGGACTCTTTCTTCTCCTCTCACCCCAATAGGGGAGATGGTTGTGGTGGTGAAGCCGAAAATTGTCTCTCTTGCCTAAACTCGGTCCTTGTTATAAGATGCCTACATCATTGTTACTAAAAGCCTATCTCAAATAACCGTTCTTTTCTCCTAGTCTTGATTAATTTATTTTGCTGCGGACACATTAGGAGATTGCCATGAAGGTATTTGTCACGGGAAGCACCGGATTCGTTGGCAACCATGTTTTAAAGGAGCTACAGGAAAAGGGGCACCAGGTGAAAGCTTTGGTGCGACCCGGCTCTGAGTATAAGATTAAGAGACCAGACGAGGTGGAAATAGTTCCAGGCACGGTGGAAGAGGTTGCCGATTTGATCCAGGGGATGGAGGGCTGCGATGGGGTCATCCATCTGGTGGGAATCATTCGTGCCTTTCCGAGCCGTGGGGTTACCTTTGAAAAGTTGCACACTGAAGCCACGGCCAATGTTATTGCCGCTGCTAAAGAAGCGGGAGTTGCGAGATTGCTTCACATGAGTGCCCTGGGGGCCAGGGAAGATGGCCCCACTCCCTATCTTCGTACCAAGTTCGCAGCTGAGGAACTTGTCCGTGAGAGCGGTCTCAACCACTCAATCTTTAGACCCTCTTTAATCTTCGGTCCAGGTGGTGAAGCCATAAAAATGTTCGCCGACATGGTGAAAAAGATCGTAGTGCCCATCATTGGTGACGGCAAATATCGTTTCCAACCGGTAAGTGTGGCTACGGTGGCACAGGGATTTGCCAAAGCTCTCGAAATAGAAGAATCCCACGGCAAGACACTGGATGTGGGCGGTCCCGACAATGTCACCTTTGATGAGATAATGGATACCCTGGCGAGGGTTTTGGGAAAAACCATTGTGAAGGTACACGTTCCAGTGTTTCCCTTACGGCTGGCCACCTCAGCACTGCAGCACGCGCCCGGTTATCCCCTCACAACCGATCAGATCACCATGCTTTTGGAAGGCAGCACCTGCGACGAAAAACCCTTCTATGAGCTTCTTGGTCTCAAGCCGATATCCCTAGAACAAACGTTAAGGGATGCGGTTTGGTAGGATTTTTATCCTTCGAGACTCCGAAGATGTGGGATATGAGATATGGGATCTGAGATTTTTTGAAGGAGTCTCTATCTCACATCACACATCCCACATCTCACATCAAAGATGGTCTATCTATGACAAAACCGCAGACCTAAACTCTTCCCAACCTATTCTATTGATGAGAGCGCCGAGACGTTCTCCGCTGTTGGCCTTGGACTTGTAGAAATCAACAATTAAACTCACCAGAGCCAGAACCTGGTCACCGTCGAGATCCCTGGTTAGCTCTCGAGCAAGCTGGGGATGACGACCCAATTTGCCTCCCACCAAAACCCTGAATGTACCAGCGGTGGTGCTGATTGAATCAGTGGGACAGATTTGCGCACAGGCGCCGCATTCAACGCATAATTCTTCGTCAATTCCCACCAGAAAACCGTCCTTTAAAACTATGGCAGATTCCTCGCAGCCGACCTCGCATTCACCGCACCCTGAACACTCATTGGGATCGCAGACCATCTGGGCCTGGCCGATAATACCAATGTCCTTTATCTGTGGCTGGGAGCATGAGTTCGGGCAGTCGGCGATGGTTACCCTGAGTTGATGATGCAATTTCAGACGTTCACCTAAACGAGAACGGAGAAAGGTGAGCAAGTCTGCCTTTTCGAGGAGACCTTCCAGGTTGGAGACCAAATCAGCAGAAGTCACTACTGCATTGTGACAGCCACTGGAGCCAAAACAACCGTCGAGGGTATAACCCTTTATGTCTTCGCTGAGACTCTTCAGATGTTTTCGCTTGCTCTCTTCGAGATCTGTTTTGGTAATACGATTGCGGCCGGCGGCAGCAACTTCCTCCTCCACTTTTGTCCGTACACGTTTACGGACAAAAAATGGCACCCGCCGCAGCAATTTCTCGGCCTCACTATCCCAGGTAATTTTCATTGAAACACTGACCTCCTCGTGGCAAAAGTGAATTTTAGGGAATTCTAATCCATAAAGAGGCTGGGGACAAATAAACCTAGGCCTTGGAGTGATGGAGTAGTGGAGTAATGGAGTGTTGGTATTTGAGGACTCTCAACAGTTCAAGCTTATTCACCACTCCAGTACTCCAACACTCCAATACTCCGTCGAGCCGGAGCTCCCTTTTCTGCAGAGACTAACGTGCCGTAGTCTGGGATGCGGGCAGTCGTTACCCGTATAATCGCAAGGGTTCTCCGTAGAGTTCAATGTCACCGGATTCACTTAACCGTCCCTTGACGCAGGAAATAGACTGCATGCCCCGTGTCAGCATGAGGTGCCAGGCTGCAGGAATGTCATAGAAACCTTCTGAGGAGGCGGCCAAAACCGAGTGGTCGCAAAATAAAGATAGGTGGGCCAGGGCATGATCAGCATCAAAAGATTCAGGCAGGCTGTCACTGTCGATGAGATAAACTATTAATCCCTTTTTCATATTCACTCCTCCTTTTAGTTAGTGTCCATCCGATTTGAAAAAGCATAGCATGGGGCATAGGGCATGGAGCCAGGAGTAAAGGTCCAGGGTTCAGGGTACAAAATACAGGCTATTATTGGTTTTCTGTTCAGCTTTCCTCCTTTTACCTTGCACCTTGTACCTGAATAGCCCCGCGTCACCGTCTCGCCGCGTCCCCGTGTCCCCGATTCGTCCCACTGTACCTAGTGCCTAGTTAGGACAGGCCTCTGTGCCTGTGACAATTCCTCCTAACAATGTGTTTCCCGAAGACACCCGCCGTCTGCCCACGGCGGGTGCCGTCAGGAAGAGTAGAGGTTGAGGTTGGTGCCAAAAAAAAATCCTTAAGCTGTCTTCAGCTTAAGGATTGCACCCAGTTTCTTGGTCCTTAATGATTGTCGATCTCAGCCATTTCCGCGTGGCCGACACTCGACCAGCACCTGGGCAGGTCTTCTGGCTCTCGGATCACCCTACTCACCGCGCCTTCCCATCTAACTTCTATTAGACAGTGGCTCACAACCCGGATGTTTCATGAATCACTTGCTGCGACCGTGGATATGGCCGTCCTTCCGGGCGTCCTCGGGTGTCGTACCCTGCGGTTGCTCGGTGGCAAGCCCATCTTCACGGTCTCGCGACAGCAATTCATAAAACAACCGGGTTTTTGCGGCTTTCGTCCCCGATAACAGCGGCGGGACCGCTCCCGACTTTCACGGGATTCCCTATTAACCCCTAAGGGGTACCCAAGTTGTGTAGTTCTCTACTACTATAAGGAGGTAAAGGAAATCAAGGGAAAAATTTAGTAAGGTGAATTTGCGAGGTCTCAGATTACTCCGCCGTGACAGAGTCTGACTTGAGACCGTTGAGCTGGTTGAAGAGGGATAGCTCGTAGTTTCTTAAAATGTCCCGCGCTCGCTCCTCAGCTTCTTGTAAACGAAGGTAAGTATCAGTCAACTCTGAAGGCTTGCCGAAAATCTCCATTTCCGTCTCAAATCTGAGCAACTGTTTTTCGTGTTGAGAGGCCAAGATTCTGCAGCGGAAGATAACCTGCTGGCAGACAAGGCGCCA
>JASFKF010000096.1:0-6232 GCA_050118775.1 Syntrophobacterales bacterium | reverse complement strand
TTTAGGAAGCCCAGGGGAAAGAAGGATGATCTAAGATTCCGGGGTTTCAGTTTTGAATTTCAAAAGCATTACTGACTACTGGCTTTTTACTCTATGCCCTATGCGCTATGCGCTATGCGATTTGAAAAGCTCCCTGACGTAGGGGACTACTTGAAGATCATCTAGGGGAAAGCGAGAGAGGGAAGAGATGAACACGTCCACTTGCGCATCTTCGGGCAGAGCCCGATCCACAAAAAGAAGATACTGGCCATTCACTCGACAAAGGCCACTACGGCAGCTGGGCAATCGTTCGTAAACGACTTCGACTCCAAGCTTTTCCGCTAAACCCTCCAACTCTCCCAAGAGTCTCGAAGCACGCATTCTTGTCCTCCATCAAATGAAGGCTAAAGGCCCACGGACCAAGGCAAAAGGCTAGTAGCCAGTATCCAGAATCCAGTAGATATAAGAAATCCTTCTTCTTTTACTATATTCTGAATTCTATATTCCGACTTCTAGATCTTTGTTTTTAAATCCGCAATCCGCAATCCGCAATCCGCAATCGAAAAGTGCCTAGTGCCTAGTTACTCCTGTCGTCTGTCCTCCGTCCTCTGATCTCCACCTATTACAATAAATGACAGCGCAGCTTACTGACCTAATGACGGCGAAGCCAAACTGGGAACCCGCTTGCGGGACTGAGCGGAGCGTAGCGAGCGCGAATAAATGACCCAAAGGGCCCTATGTTCTCTGCTCTTTTTTCTTTCTCGGTCCTCGACGGGATCTGGGTGCAGACCTTTTCTGCCGGGGAGGAGATTTCCTTCTCTTTTGCCCCATTTTCCGCCGGTCAGCAGGACGGAATCTCCCGGATTTGTCTGGTACGAGCCAATCATCGTCAGGCCAGACTACGGGTATTTTTTCGCCTATATATTCCTCAATGGCTTCCAGAGAGTAAACATACTCCTCGCAGGCCAGACTAATGGCCTTGCCCGACATACCGGCCCGGGCAGTGCGGCCAATGCGGTGTATGTAATCTTCCCGATCGTGCGGCAAATCATAATTGATAACATGAGAGATTTCTTCCACGTGCAGACCTCTAGAGGCCACATCCGTAGCAACGAGGATCTTGAGATCTCCTGATTTGAATTGATTGATAATTTTTAACCTCTGCCGCTGATTAAGGTTTCCGCTTAGTCCCTTGACAGGATAACCATTTCCTTTGAGTTTTGCGCTTAGCCACTCTACCGTGGCCTTGGTGTTGGCAAAAATAAGCACCCTTTCCCAAGGTTCTCTTTTAAGCACCCCTAGAAGCAAACGTAGTTTCTCGTGTTTAGCTACGTGAAAAAGAGTCTGCTCCACGGTTTCCACGGTTATCTCGTCCGGCGTGACGTAGATTTCCTTGGGCAGGTTCATGTACTCGTAGGTCAGTTCCAGGACGCGTGACGACAAAGTTGCTGAAAAAAGCATTGACTGGCGCTGGTCATAGGAGGGCAACCGTCTGAGAATGTAGCGCAGGTCTCTGATGAAGCCCATATCGAACATTCGGTCTGCCTCGTCAACCACTAAGATCTTGATCCGTTCAGGAATAAAGGCCTTTTGTTTCATGTAATCTATCAGTCTGCCCGGGGTGGCGATTACTATGTCGACTCCTTCCCGTAGTTGTGAGGCCTGCTTCTGATAGTCAATGCCTCCGAATACAGCAACCATTTTAAGCCCAGTGTATTTACCAAGGACCTGGCCGTCTTCGTAGATTTGCAGTGCCAGTTCCCTGGTAGGTGCCAGAATAAGGGCCGAGGGCATACCTGGGCGCCTATCCATTTTAAGCAGATGTTGAAAGAGGGTGATAAGAAAGGCGGCGGTTTTTCCGGTGCCAGTCTGCGCCTGAGCTGCAATATCCTCCCCCGCCAGGGTGATAGGCAGGGCTAGTTCCTGGACAGGGGTGCACCGGACAAAGCCAGCATTCTCGATACCTTTTTGGATCTCTTCACTCAGGTCAAATTCCGCGAAGGTTTTTCCATCAGGCAGGTGGGGTGAAACCTCGGTTTCACCGACTTCTGTTTTGCGGCGAAATGGCGAAACCCATTCAATTATCTGGTTAAAGATTCCCTTTTTGTTCTTCAGATCAGAGTCCTGATTTTTATTTTGCATGTAATAATTCCGGTCGACTCTTCCTTTCTCGTCCTAATTCTCAAGGATTGATCAGATAATAGTGCATCACGTTGGGTATTTCAAGTAATCAGCCCAGATTGCCACAGAGAAATACTCCCTTGCGAATTAACCGCAGACGGACGCAGACAGACGCAGACGGGTAGAGACATACTGGTTTTTTGGAACGGGTTGCCTAGGGCAACATACCCGCCCGCCTCGCCTGAGCTCGCGATGGCGGGCAGGTGCAGACGCTTCGTTAAGACGGGATTAACAAGATGCACAGGATTAGAGTGAATCTAAGGAGGGATCGCTTAAGGACCCCGCGGAGCGGGGCGTCCCGATGGACACATCGGGACCAATGGGAGAGCACCTGAGGACGAAAATAAGCTGGCTTCTCTTCGTCCTCCAGGGCTTCCCATTTAGCCCTTAAGCGATCTTCTCATCAATAAGACTTCTCTCGTTTGTTTTATCCTGTATATCCTGTTAATCCTGTCTAAATCTCTTCGTGCCCTTCGTGGATAAAAAATCCGTGATTTTCCGTGTGACTCCGTGGTGGTTTTTTGTCTGCGGTTAATACACTGTGAGACTCTAATAAATGACCAATGAGTCACCAGGGGCCCGCTTGCGGGCCTGAGCGGAGCAGGGCGAGCGCGAAGAAATGCTAAATGTGAAATGTTCAATGATTACGGGTTGACAAGTAGGTGGTCTTGACTAATGATACATGAAACATCCGGAGCCCGTATGTTTCATGTATCGGTGTTACGAGACCACCTAGATGGTCTTGCCACCGGGCAACCGCAGGGTGTTGGTCCCGAGGCGTACCTGAGTGGTACGTCGCAGGGGTCGACACCCGAGGACGCACGGAAGGAAGACCATACCTGTGGTCGCAGTAAGCGATACATGAAATATACGGGCTAATGCGCAGAAGGAGAAAACCATGATCATTTGCCAACAAAAGTCAGTGATCGTCGGCATTGCACTAACCCTGGTTTTGCTATTTTCAGGCTGTACTAAAATGGTTCACACAGAACCCAGCGGGGAAGAAGGTCCCACCCCGATCGTAACCATCCGCGAATTCCCCGACGTTCCCATACCTAAAGAACTCGATCTAGAAGCAAAACAGTCTTTTGTTTACATGACCCCTCAATTTGCTACTGGCAACCTGGTGTATAACGGAAATGTTGACTACGATTCGCTCCTCAAATTCTTTGAGGCGACCATGGCAAAGAACGGCTGGATTTTACAGGCCAGTCTAAAATATACTCGGACCTTGCTCTTCTACCAAAAGGAAAGCCGCATCTGCCTTATCAACATGGATACGACTGCAGTCAACATAAGGGTGGAAATCTGGGTTGCCCCTCTTGAAACGCCAGGCTACGAACCTCTCATGGATCCCGTGGCAGAACCCCTCATGGAACCATCGGACGAAAGATTTATTCCATAGAATCAAGGCGCAAGGCAAACGGCTCACGGCTCAAGGCAATAACCTAGTAGTCAGTAGCCAGTAGTCAGAATCCAGAAGAAGCAAATCAACCGCAGACCCACGCAGACCGACGCAGACGAAGACATAGGCATTTCAGTAATCTTTCCATCACAGATTCCACAAATCTGACTCAAGGACATCTCCTAAAGGGTAGGTGCGTAGCTCTGGAGAACAAAAATAAGCCAGCTTCCTTTTGTTCTCCAGAGCTCCCCACATGTCCCGATAGATACCTATCGGGCCCTCCGCCTCACGGCGGTCACCCTTAAGCGATCTATTTTTGACTCCTGTTCTCCTTTTCGACTGGATGGCTACATTAAATTATTATTAGCTAGACATACGCAGACTACTAAATAGCCAGGCAAGATTCTGTCCGCGGATGTCAATAATTTAAGTTAGCACTAAGTCCAAGAACATAGTGTTAATTAGATCGCTAAAGGTGCAGCGAAGCTGCTGCCGATGGATGAAATCGGCGGCGATGGGAAGGAACTGATACCAAGAAGGAGTTTACTCATTCTTGGTATCAGGAGCTTTCCATTGTGGCTTTAAGCGATAGTTACTTTTCTTTTCAAGATTTTATGTCTGCGGTGGTCTGCGTCCGTCTGCGGTTAAGTATTATTCTCTTCGTGGCCTTCGTGCTCTTCGTGGTTAAGAAATCCGTGAGAATCTGTGTGTTCAGCGTAGCTGAACCTGTGTCCACAAGAGCGTCTGTGTTTAATTAGGATTTGAGTTTAGCAGAAGTTACTAACCGGAAGGCGTCTTAAGTTGCGTCAAAAACTCATGGAAGGTTCTCGAAGAGAAATACACCACCTTGGTCTCGGGACCAAAGGATATCTCGTCCCCATCTCTGAGGGGGTATGTCTTATTCGGGGTCACCTCATCCCCGTTCAGCAGCGTCCCATTCTTGGACCCCACATCCACCAGGGAACAATTTCCACCTTTTTCAGGAATCTCCAGATAAGCGTGATCCTTGGAAACCATCTTGTTGTAGAGAATAATGTCATTCTGAGCAGCCCGGCCTATGGTTACGTGGGAACTAGCTGTGCCTTCTTGTCTCTCTTTTATCTCGATTACTCTGGCCTCGAGGATGTCTCCCAGCACCACGCCTTGCTTCTGCGCCCTCAGCACTTCCTCATCCTCGAATGACTTGGTGCTGAATTGGAAAATGACCTCTTTATCCATGCTCTTTTGGGTTTTTTCCACCAGAAAACCGTCAGGGTGCATATCGGCAAATGCCTTCGATGGCATGCTCGAGGTGGCTGAGAGATAGTGGGCCAAGTTCTTGTATCTGATTTTTCCTGGAATATCCATTTCTTCAATTCTTTCGAACTGTTTGAAGTTTTGCAGAAATTGGACTGCTACGCCCTCGTCTTCTTCGTCCACTCTGGTTATTCTGGCTGAGCCTTGCAGCCCGATAATCCCATCCTGACCGGAAAAAATAGGAGGTAGGTAAACCGTGATGGTAGTTTTATCATTTGGTTTGAAAGAATGCCAGTCCTTTGTTTTGATATAAGCTCCGCCCTGGCTCACATTCAAGGTGCTGCCCTCAGCCGGTTGCAACATTCCGTCTTTAGACAGTTCTGTCCTGAAGAATCTGTTAATTCTGACGTGCTTGCGCTTCTCCGGGTTGTTCATATGTCTCTTTTCTACCGCCATGGATAGGCCATCCAAGTGTTTCAGACGCATCATTGGGTCATGCTCATCAGAAAACGGCCGTTTTCAGATGAGCGCGATCAGCTTCCAGCTTTCAGCCATCAGTAAAATGTGTGTAAATACAAGATATTAGATTTACGGCTGATTGCTGAATGCTGACAGCTCCATCCGGGAATCTTGGATTTCCGGATGGACACTGGCTAACTTAATGCAAATTCCATTCCCAACCTAAAATCAGCGCAAAACCATGCCAAAACAAGATTTTTTGCTCCCTGATCTAAATAAAAAATAGAAAATACAGTGACTTACCTCTAATACTCTGTCAATCCTCCAAAAATTGCCAGGTGCACTTTTTCAAACCATGGGTGTAACAGATAAAGAACGGCGCAAGGCACAGGGCCCAAACAAAATAAACTCCTCCCCTTGTCGCAGATCCCGAGCTTGTCGCGGGAAGGGGGAGGATTAAGGTGGGGGTGAAAATCCGAATCGGGTATAGAGAGTAGGGCAGAGGGTTCGAGCTTGGAGGAGCACTCAGGTTCGACTAGCTCACCTTCGCTCGAGGTTGGAGGCTATATTAAGTAACCAGCCCTTCGACTTCGCTCAGGGCAAGTAGTCAGTAGCCAGAATCCGGTAGGGCAGGCCTCTGTGCCTGCCAAAAGACGTCATCCCGGAATCCGCCGTCGGTGGATATGCGGGATCCAGAAGAAGATAGTCTTGGTAACAGGATTCATGGGATGTATAGGATAGGAGAAGTACTCGAATCGATGCCAGGATCGCTTAGAAGCTCCCGCAGGGGCGGGACGCCGATGGATTACATCGGCGTAAATGGGAAGTCCTCGCAGGCAAAGATAAGCTCGCTTATCGGTGACTGCAGGGCTTCCCCGTTCTACTTTTGAGCGATCGTTAGAGTACACACAATGAAGTGTTTTTAAGTCTGCGGTGGTCTGCGGCCGTCTGCGGTTAAGTAGCCTTTTCTTT
>JASFKF010000095.1:0-6309 GCA_050118775.1 Syntrophobacterales bacterium | reverse complement strand
TGTAACCGAAGTCCAAACTGGCCCACTTGGAGTGTGCATTACATACTTTAATCTAAACTTTGTTTTTTGAGGAGCTGCTACCGTATATGGTAGTTAGCTGACCTGCCAACTCTTTGTCTTCCCTTCTCAGGAAAAAAAGATTGTTTTGCTCCTAATGGCCAACCACTAGCCGATTCCTCTTTACATCCTGATTCTGTATAATCACCTATCCGGTCTTATCGCCAAGTAAAGCATCCAGGCCCAGAGGTCCTGGTTTTGAGGCTGTCCCGTGAGGCAGAGCGTTTGGTAAACGGTGAACGGTAAACCGATGATTCACTGGCTCTTTAACTGTTCACCCTTTACCATTTACCGTTTAGGTCTTTTTTGAGATGCGCAATAAGAAAGGCGAAATGGAAAATATCGTAGTTCGTGGTGCGCGGCAGCACAATCTTAAGAATATTGACGTCCATATACCCCGAAACAGTCTGGTGGTAATCACCGGGATTAGCGGCTCTGGTAAGTCTTCCCTGGCCTTCGATACCTTGTATGCCGAGGGGCAGAGGCGTTACGTGGAATCACTCTCCTCCTATGCTCGGCAGTTTCTGGAAAGGATGGATCGGCCCGATGTAGACTCAATCGAGGGTTTGAGTCCGGCCATTGCCATTGAGCAAAAAACTGCGAGCAAAAATCCTCGTTCTACCGTTGGAACCATTACAGAAATCTATGACTATTTAAGAGTCCTCTTTGCCAGGGTGGGTCAGGTTCACTGTACCGGCTGCGGCGAGAAGATACAGGCCATGACCATCCAGCAAATGGTTGACCGGATCCTTACCCTGCCAGAAAACACCCGAATTCTCATACTTTCCCCACTGGTATGGCGCCGGAAAAGTAAGCCGAAGCATTTTTTTAGCCGCTTACGGAGGGAAGGATTCGTCCGAGTCCGGGTTAATGGCACTGTCTTTGAACTTGACCAACCCATGCAGCTCGCTCCTGATTTAAATCACCAAATCGAAGTAGTTGTAGACCGCTTAGTGGTGAGGCCTGACGCTGTTAGGCGGATGACAGATTCTCTGGAACTCGCACTCAGGACTGGTGAGGGTAGAGTTAGATTGGCCATTCATGGCGGGGACGACTGGGATTTCACTGACCAACCTATCTGCCATTCCTGCAACCTGAAAATGCTGGAACCTTCTCCTCAGCTCTTCAGCTTTAACAGTGGTCTTGGCGCTTGCCCTGACTGTTCAGGTCTGGGAGTAGCGATAGACAGAGAAGAACTTTGTCCCGGTTGTAAAGGTGCCCGCTTGCGCCAGGAATCCCTGGCTGTAACCATTGCGGATATGAACATTTATCAGGTTAGCAGCCTGGACATTAGTGGACTTGATGACTGGCTCAGTACCCTGAGCTTTTCACCCCAGCAGGCTCCTGTGGCCAATCGCTTGCTCAGCCAAGTACGGCAGCGGCTGGAATTTCTTACTCAGGTTGGACTTGCGTATCTAAGTCTTGGTCGTGCCTCCACTACTCTATCCGGTGGTGAGGCCCAGCGTCTTCGTCTTGCTACCCAGATAGGCTCTCGACTCGTCGGTGTTCTCTATATCCTGGATGAGCCGAGCATTGGCCTGCATCAGCGGGACAACAACCGATTACTGGAAACTCTTAAGACTCTTCGGGATGAGGGCAATACCGTATTGGTTGTGGAACACGACACCGAGACCATTATGGCGGCGGATCATGTCATTGACGTGGGTCCTGGTGCCGGTGATCACGGCGGTTATCTTGTCTTTAGTGGCAAGCCGGAACTGATTAGTCAACACCCCGAATCTCTTACAGGACAATACCTCTCCGGCAGGTTGACCATCTCCCTGCCATTTAAGAGGCGCACGCCCCAACGGGGTTCTATCACCATCGAAGGGGCCAGGGCCAACAATCTCCAGAACATAACCGCCTCTGTTCCAGTTGGTCTATTCACCTGTGTTACTGGCGTATCCGGCTCGGGGAAGAGCAGCTTAATCCTGGACACCCTTTACCTTGCCGTCGCAAAATCTCTTTATCGGGCACGGAAACATCCTGGTGCCCATGCACGAATTCTGGGTCTCGAAAAAATAGATAAGGTTGTTCACATTGATCAGAGCGCAATCGGCCGCACTCCCAGGTCGAACCCGGCCACCTATACCGGTGTCTTCAACCAGATCCGCAGCCTCCTGGCCCAGGTGCCCGAGGCTCGGGCCCGGGGATACAGGGCCGGTCGTTTCAGCTTCAACGTCAAGGGCGGCCGCTGTGAAGCCTGTAGCGGTCAAGGTATTCTCAAAGTGGAAATGCATTTCTTACCAGATGTGTATGTTACCTGTGATCAGTGCAATGGTCTCCGTTTTAACCGAGACACCCTTGAAATCATTTATAAGGGGAAAAACATCTGGCAAGTCTTGGAGATGACTATCAACGAGGCCCTCAGGTTTTTTGCCAACATCCCCGCTATCAAAGACAAGCTTTCTACCTTGCAGGCAGTCGGGCTTGGCTACCTCAAACTCGGCCAAGGAGCCACAACCTTGTCTGGCGGTGAAGCGCAGAGAATAAAGCTGTCCCGTGAACTCAGCAAGCGCAGTCGCGGCAGAACCCTGTATCTGCTGGACGAACCCACCACGGGTCTGCACTTCGACGACATCAAGAAGCTCCTTTATGTTCTAAATCACCTGGTGGAAGCGGGCAACACCGTGGTGGTAATAGAGCATCACCTGGATGTTATTAAAACCGCAGATTTTGTCATCGATCTTGGACCTGAAGGAGGGACAGAGGGCGGAAGGATTGTGGGCACCGGCACGCCGGAAGAGATTACCGAGATTCCTGAGTCTTACACGGGAATGTACCTAAAGCAGGTTCTAGGTTAGTGGTTGGGACGGGAAGTTATCGGGGATGTGAGATGTGGGATATGGGATTTAAGATTGCGGATTTCGGATTGCAGATTGCGGATTGATTGCCGCATGGCGCAAAGCGCCGAGCGCATAGCGTACCATGCTAGACAGGAGGTCGGGCGAGACGAGCGAGACGGGGTTAGTAGACGGTGGGCATAAGTTAGATGATTTTGGATTTAGAATTGCGGAATCGGCTATTCACTCTATGCCCCATGCTAAATTACACATTGCACATCTCAGATCTCACACCATTGATAGGAATTTGAGCGCAGGTAGACAGTCCTCATTCCTTCAAGCCAAAGAACGCTCTGCAATTCCGTCCATCTGGGGCTTGACTCTTAGGTGCTGGTCGAAGAAATATGGTAGGCGAGATTGTCTAGCTTAATCGAGAAATCTACGTTTTCCACTCGACAGCAGTCAGGTACCTGAATTTGAACCGGAGAGAAATTCAAAATTCCGTTGATTCCAGCGAGAATGAGCTGGTTTGCCACACTCTGAGCGGAAGCAGGCGGCACAGCGATAATGCCCATTTCAACGTTTCGTTCCTTTACTAATTCCTCAAAGCGGTCAACGTGCTCAATGACAAGGCCATTGGGTAGCCTCTTGCCAATTTTCTCAGGATCCAAGTCAAAGGCAGCCACGAACCGATATCCATGCTTGAGAAAGTTGGCATGGCGGATAAGGGCTGAACCCAGATTGCCTACTCCGAACAATGCCATGTTCCACGGGCGGTTGAGGCCGAGTATCTCTTTGATTTGAGAGTAGAGGTCCTTGACTCTATAGCCAACGCCCCTCACTCCAAATTCACCGAAGTACGCTAGGTCCTTGCGAATCTGGGCTGGATTCACCCCACACTGCTTGGCCAAGCGCTCTGAAGAGATAACCTCTACATCATTGGCCATCAATTCGTCCAGATTTCTCAAATAGATAGACAGCCGGTTGATCGTGGCCATGGGAATCTTGGCGAACTTCATAACCTCACGGTCCTGTTGTAACATCGGCGACCAAGCCGATTTAAATTCAAAGGGTGACCGGGGGATTGACCAACTTTCTGATCAACCCCCCGGTCGTCTATCCGCAGTTCAACTACTAGTGGGCAACCAGCCCCACAAAACCTTGGATGAGCTTGGACACCGGGTTGGCGTAGATCAGGATCAGGCAGATAACCAAGGTATAAATACAAAGGGACTCGATCATCGCCAAACCGATCATCATGGTCACAGTGATTTTACCAGAGGCCTCGGGATTACGAGCAACACCTTCCACCGAACTCTTAATGGAGATTCCCTGAGCAAGACCACAGCCGATAGAAGAGATGGCAATAGAGAAACCAGCTGCCACGGCGGAGTACAGGAAGAACCTAAGACCCACAACCTTCTCAGCTTCCGTCGCCTCTGCCGCAAAAGCCAAGGCGGCGAAACCCAGAACCAGCACCATTGTCAGAAACAGAACTTTCCTTTTCATGCAAAAAGCCCTCCTTGTTTGTAATTATTTATATGGCCTTCTTCCTAAAACGACCTTCTTCCCAACCCTTTTGCTGTCGCCCCGTCCTTGAACTCGACGAATGGCTAACAATCTAATGAGCATGCTCAATGGCGCCGGCGAAGTACATCATGGAAAGCAGACAGAAAATGAAGGCCTGCACGCCGCCGGTAAACAGACCCAAGAACATCACCGGTAAAGGTGCTAAATAAAGACCCGCCAGAAACATGAGGATGGCGAGCACTAGTTCCTCACCGAAGATGTTGCCAAAAAGTCGGATGGACAGGCTAAGAACACGGGCAAGATGGCCAATTACCTCAACCACGAAGATGAGGGGTGACAGCCACCAAATCGGCCCCATGAAATGTTTTATATATGCAGGTCCATGGAACTTGACACCGATTACGTGAGTGTAGAAAACGACTATTATGGCACATGCCAAGGTGGTGTTGACGTTGGCAGTGGGACCGAAGAAGCCCGGGATCATCCCCATGTAGTTACTGATCAGAATGAAAAATGCCAGCGTGCCTATCAACGGGAACAGGTAGCGGCCCTCCTCACCGGTAACGCTAACCATGAACTCCTCGATGCCGTTGATCACAACCTCAAAGACATTCTGGCCTCCCTTGGGAACCAGTTCGATCTTGCGGACCGTCAGTTTCACCAGGATCACCAGACCGATCATAATCAACCAGGTATAGGTCACATAGGGCAGGAGTATCTTCTCCAGAAAGGTATGCGCTTCACCGAAATCGTGAACAATAGGTAGACCAAGTTTCGTAAAAAGTAGATTCAGAAAGATTATTGGGTGTTCCATGGCCTAGACTACCCCCTTGAAAAAGAATTTTCGCGCCTCATCAATACCCACCAGCGCAATGCCAAGAACGATTATGGATAAGCCCAGCAACATGCCAAAGGGGCTTACCCACCCCTTGATCAGCAACAAGGCGATAATAAGTCCCAAGGCTGCAAAGCGTAGGTAATACTTGAGCAAATACAAAAACCGGGTCTTTCCTTTTCTTTGTGGATCCAGAGCCCTGAATAGACTTCGCTTCATCAAATAGAAATTGGCGATGGCCAATATCCCTCCGACCAGGACCCCAAAACCAAATTTTCGGGAAAAGAAAACGAAACTACCACTTGTAAGAAGAGTTAACAGGACCCAGTTGAATAATTCGATCTTTTTTAGCAGGGCCTCATCTTTTATAAGCATTATGCCTGGGTCAGAGATGACCCTCACTCCTTGGCGCGTTTGGTCATAAAACGATAAAAATTACGAAATCCTGCAATAATACCAAGTATGAGAAAGATTACGGTAAGCCACGGGCTGGTATTAAACACCCTGTCTAACCAGAGTCCCAAAGCCAGTCCTATGAAGGTGGCGATGACAATGGTGAGTCCCAGAGTGCTGGCGAGCCCGACCATTCTGAGAGCCTTCCTGGTGTCTTCTTTCATGAAGGCCACCCCTCTCTCTTTCCGGCCTGGCCCTTGCCCACGAATATAGGCTGCCCGAAGGCAGCAACATAGTTCGTGTAAAACTTCACGTACTTCCCTACCACAGCACTTGGGGAAAGTCAACGGTTTTTTGTGAAAAGAATTTCGTTCGCGAAAGGGTGTGTCATTAGGTCACTACGCTGAGCTGTCAATATGACTCCGGCGTCATTTATGGTCATTGGGTCACTACGCTACGCTGTCATTCATTGTTGATTATTTTTGTCGAGTTGAAACAACTTAATGACGGCCGAAAGGCCTAATGACCGGCGCAGCCCCAATGACAACGAAGCGCGCAAGCGCGAAGTGTAATGACTTGAGAGTGCCCGTTGAACTAGATTTCCCTGAAAACCTGGTCCGCTGCCGCCAGCGTCTTATCGATATCTTCCTGATCGTGGGCCAGACTAACAAAGGCCGCCTCGAATTGGGATGGAGCCAGGTATACGCCCCT
>JASFKF010000094.1:0-6330 GCA_050118775.1 Syntrophobacterales bacterium | reverse complement strand
TAAAGAGAAAAATAAGAACATACTCAGTTATCAGGCCCTCCTTGAACAAGGGTTGATCAAGCGCGAGTCAGCCATAGAAAAAATTTTATCCCCTTCGCTCACTGATAATGAGCCCGGAGCTCTCTTGTTGATCAAACTTGATGATTGGAAGGTTTGGCAAAGACAGCACGGCTCTAGAGGGGCAGCTGGTAAAGCCAGAAATGTAATGGCGGTGTGTAAGAAGGAGAGTCCCGAAACTGCAATGGTGGAGTGGGCCGGTCCTGATCGATTGGGGATATTTCTACCAGATACCGGTGTTGATTCAGCCCAAGAGCTTGGCAGTGCTATTCGCCAACGGGTTAAATCGGAGTTGAGTACTACCGTGCAAATCGGGATTAGTGTTCATCCTTGCCCGGGTTTTGCAAAGGTGGAGATGCTTGACAATGCTCGTAAGGCCCTAATTCACACCGGGTTTTTCGGTCCCAGCACTCAGACTATTTTTGACGCGGTAAGTCTTAATATTAGTGGAGATCGGCTTTATGAGAGAGGAAAGCTCCAAGAGGCGGTGGAAGAGTTCCAACGGGCTTTGACCTTGGATCCCAATAATGTAAACGTCAGCAATAGCCTTGGAGTTTGCTACGCCCAGATGGGTAAATTGGAGGAGGCTGTCACTGAGTTTTTACGAGTAACTTCACTGAAGCCCAGCGATTTCATGGGGCAATACAACTTAGGCTGCGCTTTGTTAAGCTTGGGGAGGGAGGATGAGGCTGAGCAAGCCTTCACTCGGTCTTCCGAGATCGATCCCGAAAGAGCTACTCCCTATTTTCAACTGGCTAAGTTGTGCAGAAAACATGACCGTTTGGAGGAAGCCCTGAATTACTTGGGTAAAACAGTGGGGCTTAAACCCCATTGGGCCAAGGCTTGGCGGCTCTTTGGTGAATGTTTTCTGGAGCAGGGTAATGACGGAGAAGCAATGAACGGGTTCAAGAATGCTCTGAAGATCAACGGTAATGACGCGGCAGCACTAAGCGGTCTGGCTATTTTGTATGGCCGAGTGGAGTCGAACCTGGAGATAGCCCTTTCTCTTGCCCGCCGGAGTGTGGAACTGAATTCGGATAATGTCCTTTTTTGCCTGAGATTGGCAGAGTTGCTTTGGCAAAATGGAGAGCTGGACGAAGCCATGGTGCAGTGCCAGCGAGCGGCGGCGAGGGTCCCAGATGACAAGCAAATTCGTCAGCTTTTAGAAAAGATAACCGCAGCTCAGAGAGTATCTACTTCATAGCCACTGTCAGTGAGAGTGTTTAGAAGTTCCTCGATGTGGTCCGAACCCCGTGTTTCTATCTCCAATTCTACTCTACTTAACTCAACGGGGAGATGGTGTCCTAGACGGTCATGAAAAACGTGGAGGATGTTGCCTCGGCAGTCTGCGACCACCTTGAGAAGATCGGCAAGAGCACCAGGAACATCCCTAAGCTGTACTGAGAGCTTCATGATCCGGCTGGTTTTAAACAACCCTTTCCGAAGGATTCTTCCCAACAGATGAGTATCCACATTGCCGCCGCTAATCACCAGGACCACCGATTGCCCACGAAGACTTCCAAGTTGGTTGCCCATGAGTGCTGCCAAAGGGACTGCGCCGCTGCCCTCGGCCAGAACCTTCTTGCGTTCCAGTAATTCAAGTATGGCAGCGGCAATCTCCTCCTCCTCCACGGCCACCACACTGTCAACTAACTTGCGGATGATGGCGAAAGTCAGCTGTCCTACTTGCTTGACGCTGATGCCGTCAGCTATGGAATGTTTGGCTGGCACTGTTACTGGTTTGCCATGGCTCAAAGCTGCAGCGGCGGAAGCACAGCAAGCAGCCTGCACCCCGATGATCGATGCCTGCGGGCGGAGGGATTTCACTGCAGCGGAAATTCCAGCAATTAAACCTCCGCCGCCAATAGGGACCAAGACTTTTTCCACCTCAGGTAATTGGGAGACAATTTCCAGACCCACGGTGCCCTGGCCAGCGATTATATCCTCGTCGTCATAGGGGTGAATAAAGGCTCTGCCTTCTGCCGCCAGTTTGTGTGCCTGATCCAAACTTTCTTTGAGACTTTGCCCAGTAAGTACCACCCGGCCACCGTAAGATCGGGTGGCAGTCTGTTTGCTGATTGAAGCCCACTCGGGCATGACTATGGTGGAGGAAATGGACATGAGTTGAGCAGCATGTGCTACTCCCTGGGCGTGGTTCCCAGCTGAGGCTGTCACCACGCCGTCCGGGCCCAGAGCCTCCCGGATTTTCGCCAGCTTGTGGTAGGCTCCACGGAATTTAAAGGAGCCCGTTTTTTGGAGATTCTCAAGTTTGAGATAGATTTTAGCATCAAATTGGCGACTGAGGTAATTGGAATAAACTAGAGGGGTTTCAAAGGCGATATCCTTTAGGATTTCTGCTGCCTGGTTTATCTTATCAATTTCAACCATGGCTTTAATCCTCACAAATTTATTCTGGTTGCCTTGCCAGGATAGCGGTTGTAATGGAACTGCAAAAAATAAATATTCTAGCCTCATAACAAAACTAGGATTCACCGTCAACCGGTTGCATAGAGCATGGAGCTATATTATTTCGGATTTCGGATTTCGGATTGAAGGTATCTAATTGTGAATTGAGAATTTCGAAATTCCAAATTCCCAATTCGAAATGTAGTTATTACTCTTTGCCCTATGCCAACTTTGTTAAATTGATAGAAAAGAGGAATAAAGAAAAAAAGAAAGCGAGGGAGATGGACATGAGATCAGCGAAAAAACAGGGGGATGGTTTTCTGAAATGGTGTTTGATCGCGGCTTTGCTCACGGTGACTGCATCCGGGTGTGCCTTTGTCAATGTGAGCCTCTATCAGCCGGCCCTGCCGCTGCAAGAAAAGGTGATTGAAGGAGAGGGCCCCGGCAAAGTTTTGGTGACGGATATTAGCGGAGTGTTGGCCTACGAAGAGAAGAAGAAAGAAAGTAGTTTTAGAGAAGAGGTCAACTTGGTTACAAGGGTGAAGGAGGAGCTTGGTAAAGCCGCCGCAGATAGTGAAATAAAGGCTTTGATTCTGCGCATTCAGTCTCCGGGTGGGACGGTCAACGCAAGCGATCTCATTCACCATGAGATATTGGAGTTCAAGAAAAGGCGTAATGTCACAGTTGTTGCTTGCTTCCTCGGGATGGCTACCTCAGGAGGGTACTATGTAGCCACTGCGGCCGATCACATCGTGGCTCAGCCAACTACATTGACCGGAAGCATCGGTACCATTGCGCTAAAATTCAATGTGGAAGGCTTAATGGAGAAGGTGGGTGTTGAGGAAGAGACGGTAAAATCAGGAGACAAAAAGGACATGTGGTCTCCTTTCCGGCCCGCTTCTAGAGAGGAAAAGAAGATTTTGCAGGGTATTATCGACGAATACCAGGCTAAATTTTTGGAGGTGGTTAGGGCGGGCAGAAAGAATATGACAGAGGCTGATTTGGCTACCGTGAAGGACGGGCGTATTTTCTCAGGCATCCAGGCGTTCAAGCTCCGTCTAGTGGACCAATTGGGCTATCTGAACGACGCTGTTCAGTGGGCGAAAAATGCTGTAGGGATGGAGAAAGCCAAGGTGGTCATGTACCACCGACCTGGAACATATGTGGACAACATCTATTCAATGTCACAGGGAGAGGCATGGAGTTGGGTAGAGCGTTTACAAGGAGGAGAGCTTCTACCCCAGAGACAGACACCCCAGTTTATGTACCTCTGGATTCCTTAACCAGCGGGGGCGTAGACAAGGTTGTTGAGCCACCACCGCAGTGCTGACTAGGGAAAAAGGACAACAATCTATAATTATCTTTCTGAAGGAGACTGTGAGGGTGCGGGTGTGTTATCTTGGGCAAGGAAGGATTGACGGAAGAGGCGGGATTTCCTATTTTAGAGGTCACAAAGAATATTTGAGATTGGAGATTTCAGATTGTAGATTGAAAAAATCTGCAATCTACAATGATTAATCTGAAATCCCATCTCTCTGTGTTTCAGCCAACCTTACGCATACCCCTTTGTCTTCCCTTTGAGAAAAGAGGAGTGCAATATGACCTTGCGCCAACTGGATTTGAAGGACTGCCAGAGCTTGGCAAAGGAATTTGTTAGACCATATCATCAGCATTATTTGGCCATGTACAACAGTGTGCTGGGGGGCGTGGTCACCCACCCCTTTCTTATGACCGTCCCCGTAGACGATCATATGGTTCACCGCGGGGATGGGATTTTCGAGGCTTTCAAGTGTGTCAACGGTAATATTTATAATCTTGAAGCTCATTTGAAAAGGTTGGAGCGTTCTGCCAGGGCGGTGTATCTTACTTTGCCAGCCACCCTGGAAGAAATAGCCAAATTGGTGACAGGGACAATACGCATTGCCGGAACCAGGGATTGTCTGATTAGACTTTTCGCCTCTCGTGGTCCTGGAGGCTTCACCACCAATCCCTACGAGTGTCCATCCTCCCAGATCTATATTGTTGTATGTAGTCCCAGTTCACCTCCGAAAGAGTACTCGACAGAGGGCGTTTTTATAAAAAGCAGCAGCATTCCAGTTAAGAAGTCCTATTTTGCCAATATCAAGAGTTGCAACTACCTTCCCAATGTGCTGATGAAGAAGGAGGCGGTGGATGCGGGGGTGCAGTATACAATTTCCATGGACGAGAACGGCTTTCTGGGCGAGGGATCTACCGAAAATGTAGGTTTGGTGACCTCGGAAGGTGTGCTAAAGTTTCCGAGGTTTAGCAGAATTCTTAGAGGCACCACCGTTACACGGGCGGCGGACTTGGCGGAGTCACTAGTTGAGGCAGGCCAATTGCGACAAGTGATATTTGAAGACATAACGCTAAACGAGGCTTACTGTGGTGCTGAGATTCTGCTTTTCGGGACTACATTTGATATCCTGCCAGCGGTGATGTTTGATGGTCATTCTATCGGCTCCGGAAAACCAGGGGAGATCTACTATCTACTTCGACAGTTGCTGGAAGAGGATATCCGAAATAATTCAGCTCTTCATACCCCGGTATTTGATCACGAGTAAGGACAGCGAACTTGCAAGCAGGCAGACCGTTCGAGACTAGGCACTAAGCAGTAGGCAGTAAGCACTGAAAAGATATCCCCGAAACCTCTTTTGTAGCGCATAGTGCTTAGTGTCTAGTGCCTACTGCGCAAAGCGGTTTGCGCTTTGCGCTTTAGATTGACAACGATGGGTTGCTCATATAGATAGAAGATCGCATAACTTCAAGAGGATAGCAAGGTGGATTTATGAAGGAGATGAAGAGTATTGTCGAGCGGAGTTTTGTGGAAAGCATCGAGGCAAAGCGGAGATGCATGGAGCAAAACCAGGAGCCATTGATCCGAGCCGCCACCATGATTGTGGACGCCTTTAACAATGAGAACAAGCTGATGCTTTTCGGTAACGGGGGTTCAGCCGCCGATGCACAACACATTGCGGCTGAATTTGTTAACAAGTTTATGATTGAGCGCCCGCCGCTTCCTGCCATGGCATTGACGACAGATACCTCAATTCTTACAGCCGTGGGCAATGACATCTCAACCTCGACCTTCGAGGACATTTTCAGCAAGCAGATTGAGGCGTTGGGCATGGAAGGAGATGTGGCCTGGGGCATTAGTACAAGTGGAGAAGCGGCCAATGTCCTAGCGGGTTTGAAGGTAGCTCGGAATCGAGGACTACGTACTATTGGCATGACCGGCTCGGGGGCTGGGAAGATGGCTGAATTTGCGCAGATTTTGCTTAGGGTGGATGGGGAAAACACCGCTCGTATTCAAGAGTGTCACATCACCATGGCCCATATTATCTGCGAACTGGTAGATTACCAACTTTTTCAGAGGCTTTCATCTCCATGAGTGATGACATTTACAAAGGCAAGCCCATTACCCTCGAAGGGATTCGCACTTCCTCTCTTGGCGAACGAAAAAGTAAGTTTTCATTGGTGGACACCGGACAAATTTGGGACAAAGGGCAACCTTTAAGCGAGTTTCTAAGGCGGCTTCCTGCCGTTCTGGGGGCGGCTGACTTGAGGGAAGTGGTACAGAGGGTATGTAAGGCTAGAGCGCAGGACCGGCCAGTACTGCTAGGTATGGGAGCACACCCAATCAAGGTTGGACTAAGTCCAATCATAATTGATCTAATGGAGAGGGGAGTACTGACTGGTGTGGCCATGAACGGCGCTGGCATTATACATGACGCTGAAATGGCCCTGGCAGGTAGGACTTCAGAGGATGTGGCTGAGTCTCTTGCAGATGGCAGTTTTGGCATGAGCCATGAGACTGCGGATTTTCTCAACCGAGCCATAGACCAAGAA
>JASFKF010000093.1:0-6339 GCA_050118775.1 Syntrophobacterales bacterium | reverse complement strand
CATAGTAATTAGTCTTTGTTCGTAAATTGGCCTTTGCTGGAACCTGGATGGACTCTAGTTTTCGTCCAGGTTTAGCACTATATCTTCGCTTTTTTGATCTGCTGCGTTGTGTTGGTTGACTGCCTTGGAGATAAATCTCTGGTTCTCTTCAGAGATGTCCAGAAAGCGGACCCCCATTCCTCTAGGTGTGATGTGATCGTCAGGTCCGTATTTATTCGACCAGACCACTTCAGCCTTGGCTCCAATATCCTGCTCCGGGGTGGTAATGACCATGTCGAAGACCTCGTTTAACCTGAGTGGTCTTCTACATCCTATGAAAACACCAGTGGAACTGATATTTAGGGTCACACCTTCTATTACACCGGTGGATTTCTGAACGATAACCGGCCATTTGATCTTGGCTCTTGGCGCTATGCGCTGTTCATCCAGTGACATTTTTTGCCTCCCCCTTGAGTTAACCCCTTAGGGTTGATCAAAAATGCAGGAAATATGCCAGAGGTCTTTTAAGCTGCGGGAGATGCTGGCGGGAATTTAGGGAGGGGCAAAAAACGGATTAAAGCTCTTTTGGGCCAAAGCCCCTAATACTATTTCCTTGGTGGGGTGGAAATAGTAAGAGTTATCTGCGGGGGGACTTGAAATTACTGGTGCCTGGGGGGGGAGTCGAACCCCCACGGAGCATTGCCCCAAGGGATTTTAAGTCCCTTATGTCTACCAGTTCCATCACCCAGGCACAGGCGAATATCAGCTAGAGTGAATCTAGAAGTTTTAGCCCGAGTTGTCAATTGTTAGGTGGAGATATGAGATGTGGGATGTGTCAACGATTCGCAGAGCGCCAAGCGCATATCTAAAAGGCATGGAGCATGGGGTCAAGTTCAAAGTTCGAAAATTCTGCTGAGACTAATCAAAAAATTTGGAACTTAGAACCTCGCTTCATAGCCGCGGTCTGGCGACTTCAACGATTTCAATTGTTCTTTTATTCTTCGCACGCTCTGCGCTCTGCGCTATGCGCCATGCGGCAACCAATCCGCAATCCACAATCTATCAATAATCTTTCCCTAAGAGGTGGACATTGCCGATATGGACTCTTTTCAGACCGGCTTTTTCGGCAATTTCCTTGCAGTGGAGGGCATGGGTGCGGGAGGTGGTGGGAAGGTCTTGCAGATGAAAATGAGGATAGAAGGCCAGGAGACTGTATGGAATTTCAGGGTCGAGTTGAGCTATATAGCTTGCAATTCCTGCGACTTCCATCTCGTCCACATAGCCTGGCACCAAAAGGGTGCTGGCAATAAGGAAAGGCGGCTCCGGCCTTTGCTGGACCAACTTGCTCAACGCTTTGAAATTCTCTAGGGTTTTTCCATTAGTTACCCCGCAAAGTGCATAGTGAACACTTTCATTCCAGGCCTTGAGATCAAATTTTATTAATCCTCCCGAGTCATATGATACCTTTGCCATCATACTCAAGAAGGGCTCTTGCATGGCCCCATTGGTCTCCCAACAAACCCTGAGCACACGTCCAGAGGCTCCCTGCACAGCAAGTTTGGATGCTTTGAGAGCATGGAGAATTTGCGGCGTGGGATCTCCCCCAAAATAGCAAATGCAGGTGGTATTGTCTTTCACTGCCCCAGCCAACTGCTTACCGCTGATAAGTTTAGTTGAGCGAATTCGATCTTTGAATTGATGATTTTGACAATACAGACAGTTGAAGGAGCAAGCATGATAAAACACGGCTAGATTGTTATGACCATGCTCTGGTCCGTCGGATACAGCATACTTGGGATAGCCACACCCGGTGCCGCCGGAACAGACAAAACTTCCGACGCAGTTGCAGGGTAGGGGGTCATAATAATAAGAAAGATTCCCCTCGTGGGGGCGACCTCCGATTAACTTGCCGTCCACAACTCGCCGGAGTCCACAAAAGCCCACACCGCTCTCGGGGATTTTACATTGGTGTAAGCAAAGTTGGCAGGTAACTCCGGACTCTGCCCGAGGAGGATCATCCGGCAGCCCGTAGGGTTTTCTCGTACGAGAGTGGACCTTTTTGATCTCAGGCCAAACTTCCTCAAAGTGAGCCCGGATACAATCTGCACAGAAGCCTATTACGTTTGAGATGATTGGGCTGCTTTCACCGCACTTTTGGCAAGAGCCCATGTAATATCTAAATATTCCTTTGCCAAGACCAGTCATGATTTTCTCAAAAAGATATCAGGTGTTCCGCCGGAGGCGGATCAGGTGTCAGGGGAAAAAAACACAAAAGCTGACACCTGAAACCTTAGTCACTTCAGTACTCCATCACTCCAATACTCCAATACTCCAATACTCCATATCTTTACATATTACCCTCGCATTTCTCTCAGAAAAAGATCGAAAGCTAAATCGCGACTGGTTTGAGTTATGAAAACTAGGGTGACATCGTCTCTGCTTTTTATGGTTTGGATAAAGCGATCGCCCTTTGTGGCAATGGAAGCAATGACCTGGTTCTCTAAAGATATGACCTGGAGAAGGGTTTTCCTGAAAAGGCGAGAGAAACACTCCATTTTCCCAATCTCGTCAACCACTATGAGTTGATCAACCGTAGAGGGTATCATGGCGGGTACTGCAATTTGGTCAAGATCTTTAAGATTCACTCCATACTTCCCCACCCTGTAGTTGCTTTTGATATTTTGGTGAGCCAAAAGCCCCCTTTTTCCATCCAGGGTGTCTATGAGGAAACCTACCCGTTTACCTTTCTCTCGAAGTTCTCGCGTAAAGAAACCAGTTGCTGGTCTTTTGACCCTTTTGACCACCTTTTCGATGAGGGTGGATTTGCCTGATCGGGGCGGACCGGTAAGGAGAATGTTTGAGGCTGGCATTTGAGCTTCCTTATATTGGCTTGCCTTCTCTTTCATATTAAGGCAAAAAGATAGGGTGAAAGTCAATCTAAGAGTGATTAGACTATTATATCCGGTTGGGAAAAAGTACGAGGAGAGAAAAACATTCATGGACGCTAAATTGGAAAACCTTTTGGCTGACAAGACCAATTTGGAGCGGATCCTCGACAGCCTTATGGAGGGAATAATCGCCCACGATATAGAGAGGAAAATCCTTTTCTTCAATCGAGCTGCTGAGCAGATTACCGGGTATGACCGGACGGAGATTCTTGGAAAGGACTGTCATGAGGCCTTTGGTGCGCCCTTCTGCGGGGGGCGCTGCTCTTTTTGCGGTGAACCGCCTAATTCCTGGACCAATATAGATTATCCTCTCAACATCGTAAATAAGGAGGGCGATCCTCGACGCATCGAGATGTCGGTTACTGGTATGACAGATGAAAGTGGTTGTTTTACCGGTGTCCTAGCGGCTTTTCGCGATGTAACCGATCTAGTGGGGCTGCAAATCAGGTTAGGAAAAATCACCAGCTTCGCCGGGATAATCGGCCAAGATCACCAAATGCTCCAGATTTTTGAACAGATAAGGGAATTGGCCACCAATGATTACCCTGTGTTCATTACCGGAGAAACTGGTACGGGGAAGGAGCTAGTGGCAACCGCAATCCACAATGAGAGTCAACGGGGTGGGGGACCTTTTGTTCCCATCAACTGTGGTGCGCTGCCGGAGGGCGTTTTGGAAAGCGAGCTTTTCGGACATGTCAAGGGAGCATTTTCAGGTGCAATTCGTAATAAGAAAGGACGATTTGAACTGGCAAATGGGGGGACCATCTTCCTGGACGAGGTGGTTGATCTAACCAAAAGCATGCAGGTGAAACTCCTTCGTGTCCTCCAAGAGGGAACCTTTGAGCGGGTAGGTGGGGAAGAGACAATTTCGGTAGATGTGCGGGTAATTAGTGCTGCTAACCGCGATTTGAAAAAAGAGGTGGAAAAAAAGAATTTCCGCGAGGATCTCTTCTACAGACTCAATGTGGTACCCATCGAGTTGCCGCCGCTCCGGGAGCGAAAAAATGATATTCCCCTGCTGGCCGAAGAGTTTTTGCGTCAGGCGAACGAACAAGGACAGAAAACCGCCGGTCTTTCCAAGAAAGCCCTTGCCATAATGATAGATTATCCTTGGCCTGGCAATGTGCGAGAGTTGCAAAATGCCATTCACTATTCTCTGTTCAAGTGCAAAGGTAAGATGATTCGAGCTGAAGATCTGCCTCTGGAACTGAAGGAAAGTAGATCGCGTCGGGGCCCAACTCGGAAGCTCAAGCCGGAGATGGTCCGGGAAGCCTTAGAGATTACAGGAGGTAACAAAGCCAAGGCGGCCAGACACTTGGGTGTGGGCCGTGCCACCCTCTATCGTTTTCTAGAAGACTTCCCCATGTCTCATGAGACAGTTGTGTCTCAAAAAGAAATTTGATACATTTAATAGGTTTGATAACGTCCATTGAATAACATTGTTAAAGAATACAGAAAGTTATCCGCAGCGATCCTTCTCTACTTCAAAAGTGTCTCACAAATGTCTCATTAAATCCCCATAGGGTGTTGGGAGTTCAATTTTTTGTCTTAGTATAAATAGCTGATAAAATAGTATTTATTCTTGTTTAAAGCTATCTGTCCTATGTTGGCACAGATCTTGGGTTATAAATAAACGATTGCGAGAATATCCTTTTGCGGCAAATGTCAAACAGAGGAGTTTCGAAGACTAACCCCGGGGAGCAAAGAAAAACGCGCTAGACCTAATATTTCGGAGGAATTGTGATCATGGCACAACAAAAACTTGCAGCTGGTACCGAGGCATCTGAAGGAATTTACAGGTGTAATGCTTGCGCTAAACAGATTGACTTGTCAGAGAAGGAAAAATTGCCCCAGTGTAGTGCCTGCGGTGGTTTTTCTTGGAGGACGACAAGTCTATACAGAAAAAAAACTTCAACGAAATAGGAGGGAGAAAATGGGCAAGAAAAGGTATCAGGTAAAAGCAACATGTCCCAACTGCGCCTGTGGTACGGTTTCGGATATGAGTGCTGAGGAGATTAAGGCAAGGACAATTGATGGTGACAATCTGGAGATCAATTGTCCTGAGTGCATGGAGGTGCATAAAGCAAATATTAGATCCGTCTGCCCTGAGTACGCGGATGATTGTCATCTATAAGCATAAGTATTGGAAAGGAGTTGACATGGCCAAACCGGAAGACATGTTCCAGTGTCAGATGACTAATTGCGGTTGTCTGTACGACCCGGACCGAGGAGACAGACGAGGAAAGATACCCAAAGGGACAGATTTTGCTGATTTGCCTGAGCATTGGAAATGTCCTGCTTGTGGTGCCGGAAAGAAAATGTTCAAACCTCTCAAAGGTCCAGGTTCGGTTGCCGAAGAAGGATCTTGAAACTACTTGGTGGGGACTCTAACAAGAAGGCGAACCGTTTTGAGAGCTTGCAGCGAAACCATAAAAAAAACGCTTGATATAGTGCAAAGCATGCTGAAACTTGCGGACGAGGGTGATGCTGTGCGCGAAGATGTAGGCTGCGGCATACTTTACGCTGTCTTGCGAGACTCGGCATATAAGATAAAGAAACTGGCCGAGGCGGAGCGAGAGGCTCACGCCAAGAAAGGCTGGTGGGGAGAATAGGTAAGGGGGGTGAAATAATGGCTACTTTTAAATGTAACACTTGTGGTCATGAAAAAGAGGGAAGATGTAAACCGCAGAAGTGTCCGGAGTGTGGCGAGAAAAAGACCTTTGAGAAGAAGGAATAAGGGCAACGGAGAGACCTGATGCGATTGGGACCTATTGATCTTTACAAAACATTGCCAGCTACAAACTGTGGTGATTGCGGTCAGCCCTCTTGTCTTGCCTTTGCCACCCAGGTGGTGGGCTATGGTCACGAAGTCAAGGAATGCCCCCACCTGGAAGAGGCTACGCTCCAGGAAATAGAGCAAGCCCTTGAGAGGCAAAGAGAAAAAGGTGTTTACCTCAAGAAAGAGAACCACAAAATAACCCGTGATTACTTGAAAGAGAAAATTAGGAACCATGATTTCGAGGCAATCTCGCCAGGACTCGAGGTTGGCTATTCAGTGGACGATGGAGCAGAAGCTCTAAAGATTCCTTACTTTGGTCGAGTAGTCACCATGAGACATACTGGGATCGTCAGAGATGAGGACGAAGAATTCGATCCCTGGGATGAGGTGCTTCTTTATAATTATATTTTTTTCTCCGGTTCAAAGCCGTTGAAGGAAATCTGGGTGGGACTGGAGAGCTTTCCCAACTCCTTGCCCAAACGGACAGCCCTTGAAGAAGGATGTCACCGACGGATTAATCAGGTCTTCGCCGGAGCTCCAAGGGAATTGGAAGAAGCATGTCGTAAACTGGGCGGTATTCCGGTGGCAGATGGTCACAGTGCAGACCTTGCCTATCGGTTTCAACCGCTACCT
>JASFKF010000092.1:0-6365 GCA_050118775.1 Syntrophobacterales bacterium | reverse complement strand
ATCCTGTGATAATTTTCCATCTTCGACCGGGGGTCAAATTTCAAGATGGCCACCTCTTTGATGCTCAAGATGTGAAGTTCACCTATGACACTATCATGGATCCGGCCAATGTTTCACCACGTCTGCCCGATTATGAGCCAGTTAAAACGGTGGAAGTCTTAAATCCCCTTACCCTTCGCATTGTTTATAAACGGTTGTACTCACCCGCCTTGGGTACCTGGATGATGGGGATTTTGCCGGAGCACCTGTTAAATGAAAAAGCCCTGGGTCAGGAGGCCCGGCGGCGAGGTTTGGATCCTCAAACCATGTCAATTAGGCAGAGCAGTTTTAACCGAAATCCCCTAGGCTGCGGGCCTTTTGCTTTCCGTGAGTGGAAATCCGATCAATACATCCTGCTGAATCGTTTTGCAGAGTACTGGGAGGGTCCGCCAAACTACCATAAATATACCTATCGCATTGTGCCTGATATGTTAACCCAAGAAATGGAATTCTACGCCGGCACAGTGGATGGCTATGGAGTGCAACCCCATCAAGTTAACCGTCTCAAGGATGATCCAAGGTACCAGAGTTTTTCTGGCTTGAGCTTTGGTTACACCTACATAGGTTACAATCTGCGCCGTGAACCCTTCGATGATATTAGGGTGCGAAAGGCGCTGGGCATGGCCGTAGATGTTGATAAAATCATCCGCTATGTTCTCTATGGCCAAGGAGAACGAATCACCGGGCCATTCCCAAAACAGACTGATTTTTACAACCATCAGATCCAATCCATTCCCTACGACCCTGGAGGTGCCCTGCGGTTGTTGGCTGAAGCTGGCTGGAAGCCTAACAGACAAGGGTGGCTTGAAAAAAACGGTAAGCGCTTGGAGTTTACCTTGATCACCAACCAGGGCAATAACATACGCAAAGCCATCCTCTCAATTGTGCAGGACTCCTGGCGCAAGATCGGAGTAGATGTACGAACGGACTTGCTCGAATGGGCTGTATTCATCCAAGAGCGGGTGAACAAGTTGGACTTCGATGCTTTGGTCCTGGGATGGTTAATGGGGATCGAACCGGACCTCTATCAGATCTGGCACTCGAGTCAGATCGGCCCTTATCAGCTCAATTTCGTAGGCTTTAAGAGCAGAGAGGCGGATGAATTAATTATCAAAATCAGACAGGAGTACAACCGTGAGCGGCAAGTTGCTTACTGTCGCCGGCTGCACGAGATTATCGCGGAAGAGCAGCCTTACACTTTTCTTTACGTGGGAAAGTGGACCGCCCTGCTTGACAAACGCATCGTTATCATGGTGAGGGACAAAGATGGGCTGGTAAGTTACAAGAAGATCAAGCCTACCAAGACGGGCAACTACACTTTCTATTTCAACAAATGGATCAAACTGCCCGAAGTCCCAACTTTTGCCGCGGAGGGTTAATTGATGCTATCTTTTTTGGGCCGCAGCCTGGTGCAAAAGACCGTCACTCTTTTCTTTGTCTCAGTAATTTCCTTTGCAGTAGTGCACCTAGCCCCAGGTGAACCCAGTCAGGTGGATCCTTTGAATCCCAAGTTCACCAAAGAGGTGGTAGAGCGATTTCGCCAGCAGTTCCATCTGGATAAGCCTCTTTATCAGCAATACCTTCTATTTTACCGCGATCTATTCACCGGCAAAAGCACCTCGTGGAAAGACGGTCGTTCCGTACTGGCGAAGATCTACGAGCGCTTTCTTAACAGCCTGCCCCTTTTTATCGTCGGCACCTTGATTACCTGGACACTATCTTTTCCGGTGGGAATTCAAGCAGCTATAAAGCGGGGGGGAAAATACGATAGTATGACAACCTTCTTGGCCTACCTCCTCATATCCATACCGGGATTTTTCTTTGCTTATATACTTATAATTTTTGTGGTGAGTACCTTCCAGGTGCCGGTCATCGGCATGACTACCTTCGGTCTGAGCGGGGCCAGCTATGCCACCCGGATGATGGATAGGGTTTGGCATCTGCTGCTCCCTTCCATTTTGGGGGCGACCGGAGGTATCGCAGTGCTCTCCCGTTACGTGCGCAACCAAATGCTTGAAGTGGAGGGCCAGGATTATGTGCGGACGGCAAGGGCCAAAGGGCTTCCCGAGGAACAGGTGCACTACAAACACGCGCTGCGCAACGCTTTGCTGCCTTTTGTCACCATGTTTGGTCTGGTTTTGCCTGGACTCATCGGCGGATCGGTGATCATTGAGTCCATATTTTCCTGGCCCGGAATCGGGCGAATGGCCTATGAGGCTATTCTTTCCCGGGACTATCCGTTAATTATCACGGTGAACTTCATCTCGGCCATACTAGTACTAGTGGGAACCTTTCTCTCGGATCTGCTCTACATGGTGGTGGATCCGAGGATTAGGCTTTAAGACTCATAGGGCATAGAGCTTAGGGCTGAGGGTGATTGCGGATTTCGGATTTCGGATTGCGGAATTAAAATCAAGGGGCCAGAAGTCGGGAGGCAGAGTTTAGGAGAAAGGCACAAAGTTAAAAGTACCTTATCCTACCGACTACTGACTACCAACTACTGACTGATAGCGAATAACAAATAACCTTCAGGAATGGGTGTAAGGTGCAGGATTCAGCTTCGAAAAATACCATCTCAGGTGAAACCTTCGAGCTGCCGCCCCAGCAAACAAGGCTGGAGGAATTCTGGTCTCAACTACGCAAAAACCGTCTTGCTTTTACGGGGTTGTTAATATTTGGATTTTTCTTTTTAGTAGCGGTGGTGGGCATGATCCTCACCACCGGTACCTCTCCGATGCTGGACCCAAGTCTGGTTAGGCTTCAGGAAAAGCTTCGACCACCCCTATCTGGGCCAAATCTAGAGTCATTGCTTCCTGAGGAAGTGCCACCCCTGAGAGTCTATTTGCTGGGTACCGATGAGCTCGGACGGGATGTTTTTGCCCGCATGCTCCAGGGGGCATGGGTTTCCCTCACGGTGGGTTTTGTGGCAGTTGGGCTTGCGGTGATCATAGGGGTGTTGTTGGGAGGTTTGTCCGGCTACTACGGGCAGAACTCCATTCGAGTTGGCCAGGTAATCCTGGTGTTGCTGGCCATGTGGGTGGCTCTGGGATGGTCCAGAATGTCAGGTGTCTACCTGGTAATTCTCGCTGCTATGGCTATGGTTGTTTTGGCCTCAATGGTGCTTCTGCGCGGGGAAAGAACCTATGGGGTCTTTTCTTTTTTGGATGCTCGGCTTATCTCTGTTGACGCTTTAATTACCAGTCTGATTGATATCATGCTCTGTTTCCCCAGTTTCTTCCTGATTCTGACCGTGGTTGCTCTACTGCCGGCGAGTATCTACAACATCATGGTTATCATCGGTCTCACCAGCTGGATGGGAGCGGCGCGATTTGTCAGGGCCGAGTTTCTTTCTCTGCGAGAACAGGATTTCGTTACCGCAGCCAGAGCGCTGGGAGTTTCCGACTGGCGGATCATTTTCCGCCACATGGTGCCCAATGCCATTGCCCCAGTGCTGGTTTCAGCAACTATAGGTATTGCCGGGGCAATCTTGACTGAAGCAGGGCTCAGCTTCCTCGGCTTTGGAGTGCCGCCCCCCCATGCTACCTGGGGCAACATTCTCTCCGACGGCAAGAATTACCTTTTTGACGCACCGTGGCTCACCGTAATACCAGGTGTGGCCATTCTAGTAGTGGTGCTGTCATTTAACCTATTTGGTGAGGGACTGAGGGATATTCTTAATCCCAAGTTGAGGGAAAGGCATTAGGATTGCCGATTTCGAATTGCGGATTGCGGGTTGGGGAGGGCATTGGGCATAGAGCATGGGGCACAGGGTAAAACACAATGGCATCTGATCCTCTTTTGATCGTCAATAACTTGAAAGTGTACTTCGACACTGAGCAGGGAGTGTCAAAGGCGGTAGACGGCGTGAGCTACACGGTGCGACCAGGGGAGACGGTTTGCCTGGTGGGGGAGTCAGGTTGCGGCAAAACCGTTTCAGCCCTGAGCATACTTGGCCTACTTCCCCAACCACCTGCGCAGATTGCTGGCGGAGAGGTGTTGTTTAAAGGAAGGAACCTCCTAAAATTGGCTGAAGAGGATTTACAGAGCGTTCGGGGTCGGGAAATATCCATGGTTTTCCAGGAACCAATGACTTCACTCAACCCAGTGTTTACCATTGGACATCAGATCGAAGAGGTGATTACCAACCACGAGGGTGTGAGCCACAAAGAGGCTGAAATAAGGATCCTCAAACTCTTACAAGACGTGGGAATTCCCTCCCCCAAAGAACGCATCCACGACTATCCCCATAATCTCAGCGGCGGCCAGAGGCAAAGGGTGATGATCGCTATGGCTTTGGCCTGTAGCCCGGATTTAGTCATTGCAGACGAGCCCACTACCGCCCTAGATGTGACCATTCAGGCTCAGATACTCAACCTTTTTCGTAAGCTTCAAGAAAAAAGGGGAATGGCCATCTTGCAGATAACCCACGATCTCAGTGTGGTTGCCGGTATAGCCGATAGAATTTATGTAATGTATGCTGGAATAGTGGTTGAGGAGGGCTCAGTATGGCAAATATTTCGAGATCCTTCCCATCCTTATACCATGGGATTGCTAGAATCGTTGCCAGGGCGGAGGGAAAAGGGTCAAGAGCTAGCCAATATCCCGGGGACAGTTCCCGATCCCACCATGAAACCTTCGGGTTGCCCATTCCATCCTCGCTGCAACATTTTTCTAGAGAGTTGCCGGGATCAATTTCCCCCCATGTGTGATTTTGGCGACGATCATTTGGCCAGATGTCCAGTTATTCACGGAGAGCGCGGAGCGCATAGCGCATAGCGCATTGAGATGTGTGATATGTGATGTGCGATGTGAGATAGGTTTATGGTAAGAGAGGTCCAATACAACATCGATATCCCATATCCCACATCTCAGATCTCACATCAAGTAGGCTTTTTTTAAATGAGTAAAGCGAGCGAAGCAAATAACAGGGTGATCCTGAAAGTTGAGGGACTGAAGAAGTATTTCCCTGTGCAGCGCGGTTTTTTTCAGCGAGTAGTAGGCTGGATAAAGGCAGTTGATGGAGTGGATTTAGAACTGTCGGCTGGCAGAACGCTCGGCCTGGTCGGTGAGAGCGGTTGCGGCAAGTCTACTCTGGCTCGGCTTATTCTTAAGCTGCTTGAGCCCGATGGAGGCAAAATTATCTTCAAGGGTGAAGATATAACCAACCTTTCTCGGGCTGAGATGCAAGCTTACCGCAGCAAGATGCAGATCATCTTCCAAGATCCCTATGGCTCCCTAAATCCAAGAATGACAGTAGGTCAATCAATTGAGGAAGGTCTGCGGCGCATTAATATGGAAAGACGTGGGCAGCGGCGAGCCCGCTTGACTGAACTGTTGGAAATGGTGGGAATCCCTGCCTGGGCAGCCCAGCGCTATCCTCACGAGTTCAGCGGCGGGCAACGACAGCGCATCGGAATCGCCAGGGCGCTGAGCGTGGAGCCAGAGCTGATCATCTGTGACGAACCGATTTCAGCTTTGGATGTCTCCATTCAGGCTCAGATTTTGAATCTCCTCCAGGATCTGCGCAAGAGGTTGGGCCTGAGTTACCTCTTTATCGCCCACGATTTGAGCGTGGTCGAGTACGTCAGCGACACCGTTGCCATAATGTATCTTGGTCATGTCATGGAGTATGGTCCGGCAGAGGAAGTCTACGGTCAGCATCTCCATCCCTACTCCTCAGCCCTATTAGAAGCAGCGCCGTTGCCAGAGCCGTCGGCCAAACGTTCTTGGACGCCCCTGGCGGGTGATGTACCGAGTCCCTTCAATCCTCCACCGGGCTGCAAATTCCAAAATCGCTGCCCATTGGTGGAGAACCGTTGCAGGAAAGGGGAGATTGAGTTTTATGAGGTAAATGGAAGTGGTACGCATCTCGTCCGCTGTTGGAAGGTGCTGGGACGCTAGCCGCAGAGCGCTGAACGCTCTGCGGCTAGCTGCTAGCTGCCAGCTGGATCATTTGATCTTGGCAGCGAAATATGCTACTAGGGGCTCACCCGCAAAATTGCGGCCTTAAACTGAGAAGCAATTAGGTTGCGAGGAATTTTTCCTCAAGATTTTGGACACTTTGGTGGACTTTACCTCAGTATGGGCAATTATCCTGTGAATTTCAGTGAGAACACATCACATACCCCACATGAACCTTCCGAGCGCCGCATTTACTCGGTCAGTGAACTAACCGGGGAAATACGCACCCTGCTGGAGGACCACTTCCCCTTCCTTTGGGTAGAAGGTGAAATCTCCAATTTCAGGGTGCCCGCATCTGGCCACTATTACTTCGTGCTGAAGGACGAAGACAGTCAGATTCGAGGTGTAATGTTCCGCTCCCAGCA
>JASFKF010000091.1:0-6418 GCA_050118775.1 Syntrophobacterales bacterium | reverse complement strand
CGGAGAGACTAAGGACGATAAAAGGGAGCATGTGCAGGGCTTGAATGAATACCAATCCGTGTAGCCCGTACATGAAATTTATGGGTGTCTTGATCAACCCCATGTCCATAAGGAGCAGATTTACAGTGCCAAACCTGCCGAAAAAGATGATGAAGGCGAATACGCCGGCGTAAGCGGGCAATACAATGGGCAAAAGGATCAAGGCGGTGAAAACTGTCTTCCCCCACTGCCGGTATCTCGCCAGAATGTACGATAGGGGTATTCCGAACAAGGTGGTGGTCAGGAGAACCAGAGTGCTCAGGACCAAAGTATTGCCAAAAGTTTTGAGATAATACGTGTCTTGGAAGAATTCCAGGTAATTGTTTATGCCCCAGCCGCCGGTTTCGGCGATTTTGAAACTTTCCACCACCAGAATTGACAGCGGATAAAGCACGAGCAAGGCAATTACCGACCACAGGAGTGTTGACAGAAAGATATTGCCGCGGGTCATATTGAGTCCCTCAGTAAGTCCCAGAAACCACGTCCCTGTCCCTAGGCAATGGTGGCCAGATGCAACCTATAGAATTAAAAACGCATAAGGAGTGGCGCTCAGCTTATGAAACATCCAGCAAGGAGCCAAGAGTCAGATTCCAGCAGACAGCGAGCAACCTTCTCTACTAGGCAGTAAGCACTAAGCACCAAGTTTCAAGGTGTCAGGTTTTCCGCCGCAGGCGGATCAGGAAGGGAAAATGAAAAGGCTGAAACCTGAAACCTGAACACTGAAACTTTAATCCTTGCTCTATGCTCCATGCCCTATGCTCTATGCCTGGCGCCTTGCGCCGTGAGCCTTGTGCCGTCTTCACTATAGGTATCACATACTCGATATAAGGGCGAGCCAAAGCTCGCCCATACATCAAGCATCAAGATCTATCTTTGTGCTGCCGTTAGGGCGACACAAGCAGAACGCGCGCCTGCGATGCAGCCAAGCGGGCTGCGGCATAATTGCCATCCATTTCAAAGAGCTCTCTGGCTTCTTTTATTTTCGCCTCAGCCTTCCTTACGTTCATTTTCTGGGCTTTGGCTACGCTAATTTCTCCCTCAACTTCCTCAATGAGGAACAGACTGCTTTTCAACTCGCCCCACTTTCGATAGATCTCGTACTCATATTTGCGGTTGACTTCGTCCCATCTCTTGGTGGCAAGATCCAGGTCGTATTCAATGAACCCGACATCCAGATCCCAAAATGAATCAACTCCCAAGGCTTTTTGGGCGTGCTTGGCCATCTCAACGCCTTCTTTTTCCCATGCTGCGAACTTAACGTCCGTGCTAGCGGCGAAGTAACGACCCTCCAGCACGTATTTTTGTCCGTCCTTGCTGAATAGCCAGTCCAAAAAGATCTTCCCGACCTTTTCGTTGGGCGCACCTTTTAGCAAAGCCACGGCCTCTGGAACCAAGATCGTTTTTTCCGGGAGCAAATCCCGCACGGGATAGCCATCTTTGCGCGCAGCCATCGCGTTCATCTGCGGCTGCGCGACCCCGATGGGAACTTCGCCGCGCTTTACTAGGTTGGTCGTATCTGTGCTGCCGGTGGAGAAGCGGGCCAACTGCGCCGCCAGCAACCTAAGATATCTCCAAGCTTCCTTTTCTCCAAATGCCTGCATGAGGATTTCTATGGTTTCATGCATGGTGCCAGAGGCGTATGGCAGCGTGTGCACGATGTTGCCCCTGTAAATGGGGTTGAGCAGATCGTTCCACGTTTTTGGCGGCGGCAGCCTGAGCTTTTTCAAAATCTTCTCGTTGTAAAGATTAGTAACGATCCAGGGCGCAAAACAGGTCCAATAATCATCTTTATCTTTTACCTTCATGCCGTGCCATTCGGCGGGAACCTTGTCCCAACCCTTTGGTCTGTAAGGAACAAGCAATCCGTCTTTCTTCAAAACTTCATGGGCTGGGGCACCTGCGCCCAGGAAGATGTCGGCATCCGGTTTGCCGCCCCATATTCTCACTTTGTCCACGCAGACCGGCCAGCCACCCGGCCGCACGAAGGTGATGTCTATGTTTTTACCATATGTCTTCTTATAGTACGCCTTGAAACCTTCGGTCAGACTGGCGGACAACTCTTTGTAGACAGGACCGACCCAGCCGATTTTGTCTGCGGCTTGCGCTTTCACGGCGAAGTTTGGCACGAGCAGCAGCGCCATTGATAGGACAGTTAAGATTGTTAAGGTCAAGACTCTCTTTCTCATTTCTAAACTCCTTTCCAGTGACATTGAAATATTTGAAGAAACAGAAATCTATTTTCCCCCAGTCACCTCCTGCCGTAAGTTAACGGTCCCATATCTATCTTTTCCTGTCACCACCTCCTTTTGAAAATGGTTCTATCCTTCGGTTAAATCTGGAGCAGGATGGAGATCAACAGGGAATGACTCTCCCCTTACTCTCGAACAAATTTGTTCAGTGCGTACCATTCCTTACATTAACTGCATGGGGTTGTTCTCAGATGGTGAAGGGAGATTTCTTTAGCCTATGAGAAATCAGGTATCTCGCTTCCATCGGTAACTGGAAACTGACTGGCATGAGCTGATTCGAATGTCGCCTAATAATTGAAATTATCACAACGAGACTTTGACTGCAACGGAATTGAGCCGGGATAATGAGCCCCTCCTTTATAGATTGGCGACCTTTTTGCATAAAATCCTCACTTTGCTAATTTGATATACTGTAAATTGGATAGGCCAGCTGCTCGTCGTACAGCTGGAGCCCACCCGCTCATTCAGTTGTCTCGCAAGGTTTGTTGCACCCGGGCATTGACATGACCAGGATGCTCCTGTTCCATCCTAGGACGGCAGAACCGTTGGATATATGCAGAGGATAGTAACGATGGAAACTGAGGTGCTGATTATTGGTGCTGGTGTTACAGGTGCTGGTCTGGCCCGCGATCTTGCCCTCCGTGGAGTCCAATGTGTAGTTGTGGAAGCAAAGGACATTAACGCAGGAGCATCTGGTGCCAATAATGGTCTCCTCCACAGCGGCGCCCGCTACGTTTCCAATGACCCGGTTTCAGCAAAAGAATGTAGGGATGAGTCTCGCCTGCTCAAAGCCCTGGCACCCAGTTGTATAGAAGACACCGGAGGTCTGTTTGTAGCAGTGGCTGGCGATGACGAAGCTTATATAGCAGAGTTTCCTCAACTATGCGCGAAAAACGGCATTTCGGTGAAGGAACTTCAGCCTCAGGAAGCCCTGGAGTTGGAGCCGGCCCTGGCTGAAAATCTCATTGCTGCCTGCCTGGTGGAAGATGCTTCCATTAATCCCTTCAGGCTGTCCTTAGAAAACATTACCCAGGCGGAAGCGCATGGCGTCCGTCTTATGACCCACACCGAGGTAGTCAGCTTTGAGCGGGACTCCCGTTGCATCCAAGCAGTGCACTTGCGCCAAAACAATGGGAGAGAAATCATCATCGAACCCCAGCAGGTGGTCAATGCCACTGGTCCCTGGGCCGGAACAGTGGCCTCCCTGGCTCGACTCTCAGTTCCCCTTGTCTACTCCAAGGGTACTCTTTTGGTAACCCAGACTCGCGTTACCAGTTCTGTCATCAACCGACTTCGGCCTCCGAGCGACGGCGATATTGTTTCACCTGGAGGCACTGTTTCTCTGGTGGGCACCACTTCAGTGGGATTGGACGCACCCAGCCCCTGTCGCCCAACTGTGGCGGAAGTGGATCTCCTCGTGACTGAGGCAGCTGCCATGGTGCCGGCGCTGGCTGACATGCGCTACGTCCGCGCCTTTGCGGGAGTACGCCCCCTCCTTGCCGGGAAACAAACTACGGACGGCCGAGCCCTGAGTAGAGGTTTCGTGGTACTGAACCATGAAGTGGAAGGGCTCAGCAATTTTATCACCGTTACCGGCGGCAAAATAACCACTTTTCGGTTAATGGCTGAAAAAACAGCAGATCTCGTTTGCAGCCGTCTGGGGGTGAAAAGCCCCTGCCTCACCAGAACGGTGCCGCTTTCAGAAACCGAAATAAACCAATGGACTGAGGCTGGTTTGGCCCCACGGTTGTGGTTGAAAAAACAGAATCCAAAAGAACCATTTCTTTGTGAATGTGAGCTGATCCCCAAAAGCGCGGTGGACCAGATCATAGATGAACTCATTGCCAAGGGAGAGCCCCTCAGCCTCAGCGCCATCGGCCTCAGGAGCAGGGTTGGTAGGGGGTCATGTCAGGGAGCTTTCTGCGGTTTTCGGTTGATCGCTCATCTTTACCAACGGGGAGAACTCGAATCTGGTCAAGGGCTGGGCCTACTCAGACAATTTTTGGAGCGACGTTGGCATGGGTTGCGGCCTATTTTGTGGGGCTCGCAGCTGGCCCAAGAAGAACTCCAGGAGGCACTTCACTGCACCCTCTTTGGTTTGGATCTGTAGATGAACGACACAAAGTTTGATCTTATCGTTGTCGGAGCGGGATTGGCCGGGATGGCGGCGACCGCTTTCGCTGTGGAAAGAGGTCTTAAGACCCTTCAGATTGGCGCGACTGCAGGGGAGATGCATTTTGCCAGCGGCCTCCTGGATCTTCTTGGCATCCATCCGCTGAAGGGGCGAAATATCTTGGATAACCCTTGGGCCGGCATCAGTGCACTCATCCAGGATTCGCCCAAGCACCCATATGCCCGAGTTGGTCTCGAGAATATTCGCGACTCCTGGGAAGTATTTGTCAAGCTTCTGGAGAAAACCGGTCTGAGATATCACAGCTGGCCTGAACAGAATGCCGTCCTGGTCACATGCGCTGGCACGCCAAAAATAACTTATAAAGTGCCGGAGAGCATGTGGCCTGGGGTTATTGGTTTGCAGGAAAAACTTCCCGCCCTCATTATTGACTTTGAAGGAATGAAAGACTTCAGTGCAGTGCAAATGGTGATGACGCTCAGCTCTCACTGGCCTGGACTCCGTGCTCAAAGACTGGAATTTCCCTACCCCGTGAAGGAATTGGATTACCAGAATATCTTCATGGCTGAAGCCTTGGGCTCTCCTCAAGTCCGCAGTGATTTGGCCGCAATCGTTAAACCTTTGTTGCGGGATGCCACACTTGTTGGAATGCCAGCCATCCTGGGTGTTCGAAAATCAGGAGAAATAGCCTCCGACCTTGAAAGACAAATAGGAACGCCCGTGTTCGAAATTCCCACCATGCCGCCTTCAGTTCCTGGCCTCCGTCTCAAGGAGGCCGTGGAGGGGGACTTACTGAGAAAGGGAGCTTCACTCCTACGCGGCAGAAGGGCCCTTGCGATCAATAGCACTGGACACAGTTGTGTCAGTGTTGTGGTTGGGGCTCGTCAGTCCCAGGAAACTTTAAAAGCTAAGGGCGTGGTTCTTGCCACCGGTCGATTTCTTGGAGGTGGTCTTGCCGCCTCTCGTAACGGTATTCGTGAGACCATAGTGAACTTGCCGGTATATCAACCTCAATCGAGGCGAGATTGGCATCGGCCACTTTTTCTGGACCCTATTGGTCATCCAGTTAATAGAGCGGGATTAGAGGTGGACGATCTCTTGCGACCCCTCGGGTCTAATGGCAGGTGTTACCATGAGAATCTGTTTGCCGCAGGCTCCTTGTTGGCGCACCAGGATTGGAAGCGAACGAAATCCGGCGCTGGCCTTGCCATAGCCACCGCCTATGGTGCGGTCAGCTCTTTTATCGACCTCAACTTTTGAGGGTTCAGCCTGCTATACGAGTCTGCTCAAAGACACTCAAGGTTTTTTCACCTCTCTTGAGTTACCCTCGGCGGGGGCAAGGCAGAAAATGGAAAGGGTGCCATATAATGCACGATATGATATTCTTATTTTACTTTTGTTGTCGTAGGAACTCTATGAAGGAGGAGTAGTGGTAATGGATCGCAAACTAAGTATTCCTGGTGGACTGACAGGAGCGCTCCTAGGTTTAGCAGCCGAGCTGGCACTGGAAGAAATCACTGGCATGGAGATAGTTAATGGGTTGCTCGCCGTGATCGGTGCGGGGTTTGGCCTGATCAGGATCGACCGACGCATTTATGAGGCAACTGTTAATCTGCTAAGGCGAGTGCCGGTGGAGCCCAATTCTGACTATCGCGACGTCCTAGAGCAGATTGATGAAATGTCCCTCGAGCTTCCAGAGTTGCGCGAGAGCTTCGTCAAGCTGGTGCAGGCCGGTATTGAGGCGCAGAAGGCCTAATAATAATGCTCGGTCTAAATTCCCTATCCAAACTCTTTCGCAAGACTATTGGCCCGCGGATTGAAGCGTTGGGGCTTCTTCCCCATCGCTACTATCTGCACCGGGCGCTGGATGCACTGGAGGAGGACGATATTGATGAAGCAGTGCGGATGGTAACCTTAGCCGGTAATGACCAAAAAGACGCCAGATGGCGCCTTGTCTGCCAACAGGTTATCTTCCGGTGCAGAATCTTGGCTTCTCAAC
>JASFKF010000090.1:0-6428 GCA_050118775.1 Syntrophobacterales bacterium | reverse complement strand
CAAACGGCGGGGCTAACACCGGTCGTTTCCTTTCTTTCCCTTGAGCTGTTTCAGTTGCTCAGAAAGGTTAAGGGTCAAATAAATGTGTTGTTGGGGATGCCCGAAGCCCATTTTTCGGAAGAAATGAAGGGCAGGCAAGTTGTCCGCCTCAGTGTCGGTCAATAGCATACGTACACCGTCCTCCAGCATGAGATCCCGGAAATGTTTGAAGAGTTTTAGGGCAATTCCTTTTCTCTGCAATCCAGGCTCGGTGCCCAACCAGACAAGCTGGCCATATTTCCAGGCAGACTGGGTCTTCTCTATGGTGGTTCCGAGAACGAAGCCCACAATTTCGTCATCAAGCTCTGCCACGAGGCAAAACTCATAATCGCTTTGAAATAGACTTATTACCTCGTACTCGTCCCAGGTCCGATAGAGATTCGGTACCTCACGGGCTGTAAATATTTTCTCCCCCAGATGAAACACATCCGCCAGGTCATCTATTTCCATCTGGCGAACTACTACACTGCTCTTCTTCTTTTTATTAGGATCCCCTTCGTCCATGGCTGCTGTGTTCCTCTTTGCTTGGTTATTTGCCATACCCATCTTCGCCCTCTAGATAGCCAAGACAGGAAACCGCTATAAAGATCTTATCACGCCTATCTTTATTAGTCGTCAAGATTGCCAACCGGGCCATAAACCGCTTTTTAATAGTATGACAGTGCATGAGCTATGCCTAAAATTCGGCTGGATAGCAAAAAAGTCAACCCCAGAACCAGGGGACGTTGGTAGGTTTTGAAGGTTTTTCAGCTCCTTGATAGTTTAGCCGATAACTCTCAGCAATTTAAAATAGCTACGGAGAAAAACCTTCAAAACCTACCAACGTCCCCTGTGGTTATTTTTCTGGCGAGTGAAAACTTTGGCAAACGGTTGTTTACCCCAGCTATACCGGCGAGGATCAACCCCAGTGCCAGAAAAGCGCTCCAGTGCAGTCTCTCGCCCAACAACAATGCACCCCAGAAGACCCCCGTTATTGGAATCAAATAGGTTACCAGGCTGAGATTAGTGGAACCTATTTGCGGCAGCAAATAATAGTAGAGTAGATAGGCCAGAGCCGTACCCAGGAGAGAAAGGCATGACAACGCCCCGAGGGAGATAAAGGAGGGCGACAGTGTCCAGGGAGCATCAAAGAGGAGCATCATTGGCAGGGTGAGAAAAGCAGCGCAAAAGAGTTGGCCGGTGGCGGACACCAGGGGGGTAATTTCTTTCAGTCGCCGCCCATATATGATTGCAATAGCATAACACAAGGCTGCGGCCATGACCGCTAGCTGGGCTAGTACATCCTTGCCCAACCCTTTCAAAGCCGCAGGGCCAATAAGTGTGACAACGCCGAGAAAGCCGAGGAATATGCCGACAACTTTCATCCAGTTTAGGCGCTCATCTCCGGTAAACAAGTGGGCCAGGAGAACGGTGAACAGAGGCATGAGGGCATTGAGTATGGCTGCCAATCCTGAGTCTATGTGGATCTCAGCCCAGGTTATAAGGGTGTAAGGCACCGCACCGTTGAAGAGCCCCATGAGCAGAAATGTTCCCCAAACCGACCCCCATTTCGGCATTTTTAAACCCCGTGAGCGCATGACTAAATAAAGGAGCACTGCCGCCAGAGCCGTACGTCCAAAGGCCACAGAGAATGGGGGAATGGTGGCCACAGCCACCTTGATGAAAAGAAAGGAAGCACCCCAGATGAGACTGAGTATTAACAGAATAAGAAAGTTCTTAAACGACATCTTTACTTAGCTTTCTTGGGAATACCTAAGGGAGTCAATCAGCAGGCAGCTGAAAGCGGGCAGCCGGCAGCCGAATAAGGTTCCAAGTTTAAAGTTTTTCGACTAATTTCAGTGGCTATTCGTTTCAAACTTGAGACTTGAAACTTGGAACTCGGAACTAGACTCTTTGCTCTATGCCCTCTGGTTTGCGGCAAACAATCTCTGCCACCGCGCGGCTGGGGTTCTCCCTGACCCCCTCAAAATAATGAATTACTTCCCAGTCCTCGAAAGTTTGCAGAAGTTCACCAGGATTGAGAAGAAAATCTGGATTACGCGGTTTGCCAAATCTGGTCTGTTCAACAGTGAAGGTTTCATATACCAACAGGCCACCATTTTTCAAAGCCTTTTTTATGCACTCCAGCAAAGGGCGATGTAAATAGCGAAAGACCAGGATTGCTCCATATTCGTCGCTAGGCAGAGGGTTCACCCCATCTGTTTCTAGGTCCACTTGCCAGCTGTCGACCCTGGCATTATTTGCCTCGGCTAGCTTCTCAGCTTGGCCGAGACTCTCCGACGATATATCGCAGCAGGTGACCTGACACCCCCTCTGCGCCAGAAATATACCGTTGTCACCCTTGCCGCAAGCAAGGTCTAATACCGGTCCCGGTAAGGTCTTCTGCAGAAAAAGGTCAACATGTTCAACTAGCAGTGGGGCTGGTTTTAAAGCTCCTTTCGCCAAAGTCAATTAATCATCCCTTGCAAATTTTACTGTTATTCTGCTAATCTCATCCATATAAGATAACCCCTACCAACTTTCAAGCTTACTGTTTTCGTTTCAACTTTATTTAAGGCATCTTTTGAACGAATACAAGATTCCCAGGAGATTTCTACTTAATCAATATCTTTTCATAAAAGGAATTTAATCTTCAGACAGGTTTTTCTTTGATGCTGTAGCTTGACTAACCTTCAATTTAAACTCTAAAGAAAGGAGGAAGAGAATGATTCGAAAAATCGGTCTAATATTGGGCGGTCTCTTATTGCTCTTTGCTGCGACCGCTTGCGAGGTAAAGGAACCTGAAAAGGCGGAAGCACCTACTCCTGCCGTCACCAAAGAGGGTGGAACCCTTGTCTTTGGCCGCGGAGGGGACAGTGTGGGACTTGACCCGGCCTATGAAACGGATGGAAACTCCTTCATGATCTGCGACAATATCTACGAGGCCCTGGTCTTTTACCAGGACGAGTCCACTGCCTTGGAACCTGGATTGGCCGAGTCCTGGGAAATCTCAGCAGACGGCAAAACTTACACCTTCCACCTAAGAAAAGGGGTGATGTTCCATGATGGCACACCCTTCAACGCTGACGCCGTGGTTTTTTCCATCGGCCGGATGATGAAAGACAGAAAACTCAAATTCTACAGCCAGGACTTGCAGGTACCGCCCCAGGAACGCCCACCAGAATATTGGGTCTCCATGGAGATGGACGACACGGTTGACTCCATTGAGGCAGTGGATGATTACACCGTTGTCTTCAAGCTCAAAAGGGTTGAGGCACCCTTTCTGGCCAACATGGGAATGGACTTCGCAGACATTATCAGCCCCACTGCCTTCATGAACAATCCCAAAGAGTTCTTGCGCAATCCTGTGGGGACCGGTCCATTCAAATTCGTTGAGTGGATCAAAGACGACAGGATCGTACTGGAGAAAAATGAGAATTACTGGGATAAGTCGGGCGGCCCTTATCTGGACAAGGTCGTTTTTCGTGCTATTCCTGAGAACTCAGTTCGCTTTCTCGAACTCAAAGCAGGCAATATCCACATTTGCCAGTTTCCCAATCCGGCGGACATTCCACTGGCGAGGCAAGATCCCAACCTCAAGCTTGTATCACAACCTGGGATGAACATCGGTTACCTTTCTTTCAACCATACCAAAAAACTGTGGCAAAACATCCACATGCGCAGGGCCATAGCCTATGCCATCAACCGCCAAGCTATTGTGGACAACATCTACCAGGGTATGGGACAGGTGGCCAAAAATCCCATTCCGCCAACCATGTGGGGTTATAACGACGAGATTCAAGATTTTCCCTACGATCCGGAAAAGGCCAAGTTGGAACTGGCCGAGGGTGGTTACCCGGGAGGCCAGGATCTGCCGGAGATCACTCTCTGGTCCATGCCGGTTCCCAGACCATATAATCCTGAAGGATTGAAGGTTGGCGTTGCCATGATCTCCGACCTGGCCAAGGTTGGTATCAGAGCAAGAATCGTCAGCTACGATTGGGGAACCTATTTGAAACGGCAGAGGGAGCAGCCTAAAGACATGGATTTGTTCCAGTTGGGCTGGACGGGTGACAACGGTGACCCGGACAACTTTCTGGCCGTACTTTTTGATGGCCTTGCCTCACCTGCCATACGAACCCAGTGGAAGAACGAGGAATACCACAGGCTAATATCGGCAGGGAAGCAGACAATTGACCAGGAAAAAAGGGCCGAGATCTACAAGCAGGCACTCCAAGTGTTCCATGACGAGGTACCTGCGATCTGCGTAGCCCACTCCACCGTGATCTGGCCTATGAGAAATAATGTGATGAATTTCAAGCTCCATCCCACGGCCTCCGTGCGGATGAAAAACGTCCGGCTCCAGTAAAGATAGTTTCTGCAAGGGCAAACATAAAGGGGGAGCGGGAAATGAGCCCGCTCCCTCTCATTCTCATCTAAGAGATCCTCTCCATTGGCCCAGGTGAGATCGCATAGAGCATAGCGCATGGCGCATAGCGAAAAAAAGTAAAAAGTGAACGGTTGTGGAGACAATTCTAATCGGTTTACCGTTTACCGTTCACTGTTTACCAAAAGCGTAGCGTTTTGCGGTTCTGGGCCAGTTGCTTGTTCACTCTGGAAAGGTTATATCTGAGTAACCGCGTAGCTCTGGGTCTGTCATTTTTTAATAGGACCACCATCAATACAGTCTCTTCATGCTAGCTCACATCATAAGACGTATACTCCTACTTTTTCCTACCCTTTTGGGCATATCTATAATCATTTTTCTCATGATGCACATTACCCCGGGTGACCCTGCTGAGCTGCTCCTGGGCGAGCGGGCAACCGAACCAGCCCTGGAAGCTTTACGGGAACACCTTGGGCTCAATGAGCCCCTCTACATTCAGTACGGCATGTTCTTGAAAAGGTTGATGAAGGGAGATCTGGGAGAGACCATTTGGACCCGGCAGAAAGTCTGGGTGGAAGTGAAACAGCGCTTCCCCGCCACCATAGAGCTCTCCATTGCGGCTATGCTTATTAGTAGCTTTCTTGGCGTAATTCTCGGCATAATCTCCGCCACCAAACAATACTCGGTTTTCGATTACCTGAGCATGCTCGGTGCTCTGGTGGGGGTAAGTATGCCCATATTCTGGCTGGGACTAGTATTGATGCTCATCTTTTCCCTTAACCTGGGCTGGTTCCCCATGTCCGGCAGGCTCAGTGTCGGTATCGATCTTGATACGATCACCAACTTTTATATTTTGGATGCTCTGTTGACCAAAAACTGGGCGGCCTTCAAGGATACCCTCTGGCACATCACCTTGCCTGCCTTTACCCTCAGCACCATTCCCACGGCTATCGTGGCCCGGATGACACGCTCCAGCATGCTGGAAGTTTTGCGCCAGGACTACATCAAGACCGCCAAAGCCAAGGGGCTTTCCCCCGGAATCGTTATCATTAAACATGCTTTGCGTAACGCCCTTATCCCCGTGATAACCGTCATCGGTTTGATGTTCGGTATTCTAATGGCGGGTGCCATACTCACTGAGACCATATTTGCCTGGCCTGGAGTTGGTAAATGGCTCTATGACGCAGTGCTGCAGAGGGACTACATGGTTATCCAGGGGGGTACTCTGTTTGTCGCCGCCATCTTTGTAATCATCAATCTGGTTGTCGATATCCTCTATGCCGTGATTAACCCAAAAATTAGCGTCCACTAAGGAACATGACACCTTTGTCTCCAAGCAAGAAAAGCCCCGAAGATCGACATCCTCTTGTGGATCAGCTCGAACGGCTCTGGCGAAACAAGACCGCAGTAGCGGGCATGATCGTCATAGCAATTTTTGTTGTCACTGCTTTGCTGGCCCCCCTTTTAAGTCCCCACGACCCTGTTGACGCAGCCCTCTATGATCAGCTTAAGCCGCCAATCTGGTCAGCGGAGGGTAGGTCTGAGAATCTCCTCGGTACTGATGACCTGGGACGAGATATTCTTTCCAGACTCATCTACGGCGCCCGCGTATCTTTGCTGGTGGCTGTTGTTACTGTGGGTATCGGCGTGTTCGTCGGCTCCCTGCTCGGTGCCATCTCGGGCTACTATAAGGGCTTTTTGGACAACATCATCATGCGTTTTATGGACATACTTTTGGCCTTTCCCCACATCCTTCTGGCCATAGTCATTATGGCCTATTTGGGCCCCGGACTTCGAAACGCTATGATAGCCATCGGAATCATCTATATTCCTCGCTTTGCCCGAATAGTCCGTGCCTCAGTCCTCGAGGAGTATGAAAAAGATTATGTAACTGCCTCTAAGGCCATTGGTGCCAAAGACTGGCGGATCATTTTCGTCGCCATCTTGCCCAACTGCTTAGCACCCCTTATTGTCCAAACTACCCTTGGTTTTGCCTCGGCAATATTGGATGCAGCCGCCCTTG
>JASFKF010000089.1:0-6434 GCA_050118775.1 Syntrophobacterales bacterium | reverse complement strand
TCCTTTTCGTAACAACAGTGATGGAGTCTCTTGAGCGAAATTCAAAAGTAATAATAAAACTCGCTTCCCCTTGAAAGACTTTGGCATAGAGTGACGTTGTGTGTCAAGGCGATTGGCAAGACGAGAGGTCGGGCGAGACGAGGATTACAATGCGGAAGTCGGAACGCGGAACGCGGAATTCTTTTGTGTCGATGGTTAACTGGCTAAACCGGCCAACCGGCAAAACTGGCTAAACAGAAAGATCACAGAGGTCAGAGGCCAGAGGGCAAATCGCAAGCGAAGCTTGCTCCTACAGTAATTAGTTGATTCGTTAATTCGTTAAATGGTCAAATGGTTTAAACCGTAGAAATCATTGAAGTCGTCAATTCGGCTCACAGCTCATAGTTCACAGCTCACAAGAACAAAACGCACGAATAACGTAAAACAGATAACGAATAACATCTCGTGCCGTTTACCGTTTGCCGCTAGCTCAGTTAGTCATCCTCCGGCTGGAATAGGTGGATGTGGGTGGGGTTGAAGAAGAGGTGAACAGTATCTTCGACCTGGAGTTCTTGCTCACTACTCAATACAATCAAAGTGCCAACCCTGGTATGCACATGATAGAGGAGTTCCCGACCGAGAGGCTCGATGTTCTCTATCTTGCCCTTCAAAGTACCTGCTCCGGTCGTTGTGGTCATGGTGATATGTTCCGGCCGAATGCCCAGGAGAGCCTCCCGGCCAACCAGCCTCTCCAGCATCCATGCCTTGTCTTTTGGAAGTTCTGATCTTCCCTCTCCACAAGTTATCATCGTGGTGTCACCTTCCCTGTTGATTTCCGCGGCTATCAAGTTCATGGGTGGCGAGCCGACAAAGGTAGCCGCAAAAGGAGTCCGAGGGCGATTATACAACTCTTCGGGGGTACCCATCTGAATGAGATCACCGTCTCGAAACAGACCTATTCGGTCGCCCAGGGTCATGGCCTCGGTCTGGTCATGGGTGACGTAGATGGTGGTAATTCCAGTATCCCTTTGTAACCGTTTGAGTTCAGCCCTCATACTGGTGCGCAGTTGGGCGTCCAAGTTGGAGAGGGGCTCGTCCAGCAAAAACAAGTCGGGATTGCGAACCAGAGCCCGAGCAATAGCGACCCTTTGACGCTGGCCGCCTGAGAGTTCTGCCGGTTTTCGATCCAGAAGGTCTTCGATGGACAACATTTTTGCGGTCCTTTCCACTGGCTCCCCTATTTCCTTCTGCTTAGCAATTCTCAGCGGAAAGGCGATATTCTCGAAGACGCTGAGGTGGGGGTAGAGGGCATAGCTCTGAAAGACCATGGCAACATTTCGCTCTTTTGGAGAAAGGAATATCTTCTTGTCAGGAGACGATACGATTTTGTCTGCAAAACGGATTTCTCCGGCAGTAGGGTGCTCCAGCCCTGCAGTCAGATTCAAGGTTGTTGATTTACCACAACCACTCGGTCCCAGGAGAATAAAGAACTCTCCCTGCCCAATTTCCAGGTCGATTCCCTTGAGGGCCTCCACCTTTCCGCGCAGGGTATAGAAGATTTTCTCTAAATTCCTGAAGGTAACATTCATTGTTTGACTGCTCCTCGGGTAAGCCCCTGAACAATGCGTTTCTGGAAAATGAGCGTCAGGATGACCACAGGTATGGTGGTGAGGGTTGCCGCTGCCATAATCTCTCCCCAGGGGATCTGACCGTGGATGCCCTCAAAAAGGGCTATCCCCACCGGGATTGTCCGGGAGCGATAGTCAACGGTCAGCATCAAGGCGAAGAGAAACTCGTTGAAAGCGAAAATGAAAACGAGAAGCGTGGTGGAAAAGACTCCAGGGGCGGCCACCGGCAGAATGATCTTGATCAGAGTTTGAAATCTGGAGGCGCCGTCAATTCGGGCGGATCTGTCCAGATCTCTGGGCACCTGAGCAAAATAGCTCACCAATATCCAGAGTGAAAGAGGCATTGACCAGGCGACATAGGGAAGAATAAGTCCGGGATAAGTGTTGACCCAACCCAAAGCGGACATGAGTTTGAAGAGATAGCTGATCAAACTTATAGGCGGGAACATGGACAAGGCCAGGATGCTGAGTAGGAGCACCGTTTTGCCAGGCAAAGACAGCCGGGTCAGAGCATAGGCGGCAAGAGAGGCAAGAAAAACAGTGGCCACGGCGGCGACCGCCGAAATGATGAGACTGTTCCTGAGATAAGCCAGAAAATGAGCAGACTCGGAGAAAATGACCGCCATGAAATTGGTTAAGGATGGGGCAAATGGTTTTGTGGGTAGCAAAAAATCAGGGTTGCCGCTCAGCGAGGTAAGGACCATATAGATAAATGGACCCAGACAGAATATGGTGGCCATGATTACGGCCAGCGTTAAAAGTATTTTTTTGCTTGTTTCTTCTCTCATTACAGTTCTTCGCCGAAACGGGCTATTTTGATGTAGGCCAGCGAAAATCCCAAGGCGACAACAAAGAGTAGCACGCTGACAGCGGCGCCATAGCCGAAGTCCCCGGCGGCATAATAAGTGTAAGCGAACAAGGAGACTGCATTGGTACTGCCCCCAGGACCGCCCCCGGTAAGAACAAAGATTACGTCGAAGACCCGAAGCGCATCCACGGTCCTGAAAAGCAGGGTGACCACCAGCACCGGTTTCAGAAGTGGCAGGGTAATCTTCAAAAAACGTTGCACAAAGTTGGCCCGATCCACCTGGGCCTGACGGTAGAGGTCCTGATCAATTGCCGCCAGACCAGCCAGAAGAATGATCGCAGCAAAAGGGGTGGTCTTCCAGACATCGGCCACCACCACAGAAGCAAAAGCACCCAGCTCCGTGCCCAACCAATTAACCGGCCCCACCCCTAATAGATGGGTAAGATAGTTGGCCGCGCCATAGCTGTAATTGTAGATGAGCTCGAAAATACGGCCAGAAACAGCGGCGGGAATGGCCCAGGGGATGAGAACCATGGCCCGCAGTGCTGTCCTCCCGGGAAATGTTTCGTTGAGAACCAGGGCGATTATTAGACCGAGGATAACCTCCAGAGGTACCGAGATGAGGACAAAGAGAGTGGTGAATCGCACAGAATTCCAAAAGCTACCGTCTCGAAAAATCGCCAGGTAATTATCTAGGCCAACAAATTTACCTGGAAGATAGGGGAGATCCCGCCGCAGACTGTCCAGGAAAGTGCCCAAGACCGGCAGGAGAATCAGGACAGAAATAAAAAGTAACAGAGGAAAAAGAAAAGCGTAACCACCCAGCACCTCTCTGTCCAAGGACAACATCTTGGACAGACGGTCCGGGATAGAAGAATTAGCTCTGTTTTTGGTTTTCATGCGATTTATTCGGACGGTTTTAATGGCTTCGCCGCTAATGAGATTGCAGGTGTCGGGTGTCAGGAAAAACTGAAACCCGAACACTTAAACCTGAAACCTTTAAATCTTTACTCTAACTGATAGCGAGACAACAATGCCTCTATTTCTCTGTCGGCATCTGCTAGGGCCTGTTGGGCTGAAACCTTGTTGGCCAGGACTCCGTTTATGTGCTTTTGAGCCACGGCTGAAATCTGACTGTAATAAGGGACGAGGGGCCGAGGGCGAGCCCTCTGAAAAGCCACCATGAGCTCCCGAAAATGGGGTGCCTGGCGCAAAACCTCCCCTTCTTTGTAAAGATCCTGCCTCCCGGGGTTCCAGCCCAGGCTGAGGACCATCTCTTTTTGGGAAGCGAAGGAGGTGACAAACTTGACGAATTCTTTGGCCGCACCTTTTACATCAGAAAAGGCAGACACTCCTATGTGAAAACCCCCTAGGGTTGAGGTCCTTGTGTTTTCCTGAGGGCCTGGAACCGGGGCCACGCCCGTTTTGCCCCTGACCTTGGAATTCTTTGCCTGGTGCAACGACCAGGCGTAGGGCCAGTTTCTTTCGTAGAGGACATTGCCTTCCTGGAAATAGGTGCGTACCTCCTCCTCCCGCATTGTAGTGTAGGTGTTGGGTGGCGAGATCTTGTGTTTCCAGATCAGGTCGCGCATGAAAGAAAGAGCTGCCAAGTTCTCCGGTGAGGTGAGACGAACTCCAGCTCCATCCCTGATGAAGCCGCCCTCAGCACCGGCGAACTCCATAAAAACGGTAATCAGTCCCTCGTATTGGGCGCCGGTCCAGACGAAGCCATAGAAATTCGGGTTTGCCGGACGAACCTGCTCCTGGACCCTTTTCGCAGAGGAAAGGAGTTCTCTCCAGGTCTTGGGAGGACCGTCAAGCCCGGCCCGCTTCAACAGGTCTTTACGGTAATAAAGAACCCCACCGTCCATGTACACCGGCAGGGCGATGAGTTTGCCCTCCATGGTGTCCACCGACTGGATTACCCTGGGGAAGAAGGGTAAGCGATCAAAGTCATCTCCCAGGGGTTCCAGCCAGCGTGATGCGGCGAAAAGTCCTACCCAGGCCACGTCCATGAGAAAAACGTCGGGATCTTTCATCTCAGCCTTCAGGGAGATAATAAGGCTCTGGCGCTGGTGGTCGGTATTGCTGGGCTTTCGGAGCATCTCCACCTGAATGTTGCTCTGTCTTTCGAATTCACCAATAACCTTTTCCCAGTAGACTAATTCATTGGGAGCTCCGCCCACCGCGAAAGTGACCTTCATTTCCTCACCCCCGCTGCAACCAGCGAGGAGGCAACATATGAGAATGGGGTAAATCGCTTTTTTGAAGATGGTTATCATGGGAAAAAGAGGGACGCTCTTGTTTTATTGCGTTTCTACGAGAGGCACAGGGCGTAAGGCTCAAGGCTATTAATTTCAGCACAATTGCGCGTGCATACTTTGTTCCAATGTTTCGTCGAAATCGTTTAAACCGTTAAAGTCGTTAATTCAGCTCACAGCTCACAGCTCACAGGAACAAAACACACGAATAACGGATAACATCTTGAACCGTTCACCGTTCACCGTTTACGGCTTACCGTTTACCTCACCCTTCACCCTTTGCCTTGCCTTCATCAGGTTCCTCTAAGATGAAGTGGCACACCGCCGGCTCATAAGATTGTTCGCACAATATGCGTTTGTCTCTCTCTTTTTGATGAGCTTCGTCACCTATAATCGCATGTAACTCCAGCCGCGGAGAGTATTTGCTATTGGGTACAGAGCGTCCCAATGCCTCGGCCATGGCACGGAGGTGATGAGGAGCCGTCCCGCAGCAGCCACCGATGTAATTGATTCCTATCTCTTTGGCCTTTAGAGCGTAATTAGCCATCTCAATCCTGGTTAGCACGAAAGGGTCGAGCTCGAGAGGAAAGGCAACACGGCCCTGAAACTTCTGGATCTGGAAGTATGGCCTCTCTGCTGTGCAGCGATATGCCACCGGTTGAGTGGCCACGAAACATGACACTTTTCCGCGCACCCGCGCCGCCAAGGGAAGCATTTGCTCAGGGTCGCGAAAACAATTGATGCCTACGATGTCCGCACCCAAGTCTTCCAGCTCCTGGAAAGCATCTTCTAGAACCACTCTATCCAAGGTGCGGTCCAGCGACTTGAAGCCAAGGGTAATCATAGCCGGTTTTCCGGTTGCTTTGATTGCCTCTAGGGCAATTCTGGCTTCACCCAGATACTCCAGTGTTTCCGCTATGAAGAAATCTATACCGTGGGAGATTTGATACTCGATCTGCTTGTCAAACTGACGTCTCGTTTCCTTATGGGTAGCCGGATCAGAAGGATCGTAGATCCAAGTATTAGCCAGATTGCCGGCAACCACACACCCATATTCCTTGGCAACCTCGTTGGCAATTCGTACGGCATCACTGTTTATGCTTTCCAGGATGTCCGGTTTGCCAATGTCTTTCAGCTTCTCCTCATGAGCGTAGTAGGTCAAGGCCTGAAGAACCTGAGCACCCGCTCTGGAAAAGTCGGTCTGGAGCTGTCTGAGGGCTTCGGGGTGCTCTATAGCTACCTCAGGGGTATAAGGCCCGGCACTGACATACCCCCTGCGTTCCAACTCAAAGATTGCTCCTCCGTCCCCTAAAACAACATCCTCTTTCAACAAGTCGAGAATCATAGGACTTCTCCCCTATGCTGGCAAAAGCAACTTCTTGCAGTTAGTTCTCTGCTCCACCCTGTCCTTGGCTTGGTCTGTCCACCAAAGTTGCGACCTCATTTACGATTGGCGAGGCGCTCAGATCAAAAGGGTTGGTGCGCATGGCAAGAGAAAACAGATAAGGATAATTATCCTTCAAATGTTTCATATAATCCATCCATTGATAAGCAAGAAGTTTGTATGCCCTTTTCATGTCGCCGGCAAGATGCTTCCTGTCGGACTCTGGCAGTTGGCTGATATCCTGGCGTAGAAGCAACTCATCTCTGAAATGAAAAACTGCCCTGAGGGTCTCAGTGAAGGACTCACGTTCCAGCAAGGCCGGATTTTCGAGAAGTCGCAGCAAAAGATCCACTTTACCAGCAAAGAATGTTCTT
>JASFKF010000088.1:0-6472 GCA_050118775.1 Syntrophobacterales bacterium | reverse complement strand
GCTAGAGGGTAAAGAGGAGTTTTCCCATCTTCTCCTTTTGGATTTGCCATCTGCTCTAAAGAATATCTGGCAAGGACAGAGCAAGCTACTCGGTAAGGCAGCAAGACCGCTTTCATTTGCAAATCCATGTAAACTGACTCTTGAACACAGGTTAGAAGAATCATCCACTCATTTTTGGGTAAACTCCTGAAGAAGCTAAAGTGCATTAGTCCTGAGGGATTATACCCCTTGAAAAAGGTTGACAAAAAATAAGCAATTGATTAGACTTCTCACGCCTGAGCGGGCATAGCTCAGTTGGTAGAGTACGAGCTTCCCAAGCTCGGTGTCGCGGGTTCGAGTCCCGTTGCCCGCTCCATTGGCTCTTCCAGCTGAGCTGATGAGCTTGGCGGAGGGAACACGGCTGGAAGCCGATGTTCATGTCCCTTTTTGAGGTAGCCGCCAGGTGGACAGGAAGCCACCGGCGATGTGCTTACTTCGAATAGTGGATTTTTAGGTTATAGACTTGCTTGCATCAAAAGCCAGCTTTTGTTGTCGATTCAGTTATAATCTAGTCTGCTAAGAGAAGTGGGCGTCAGCCCGCTTTTTTTTGTATATGAAAGAAGATCAGCAAGCACAGATACACATGCAGGTGGAAGAAGTCGCCGAGTCCCTTGTCGTTTCAGAGGGGATGGAGTTGGTGGACCTTGAGTATCGCAGGGAGGGTCGCCGGTGGATGCTCCGACTTTTTATAGACAAGGAGGGAGGAGTTACCATTGATGACTGCGCCAGGATTAGTCGGGAGTTGGGCGATCTCCTGGACGCGAAGGATGTGATCCCCCAGTCCTATGTGCTTGAGGTATCTTCACCAGGATTGAATCGGCGGATCAGGAAAAAGGAGGATTTTTCACGGTTTGTGGGGCAAAAGGTTCAGCTCTGGCTAGCTACGCCCAAGGATGGTCGCAGAAAGATTTTAGGCTACCTAACTGGTGTTGAAGGAGAAGAGGTAGTTGTGGCAGCTACCGAGGGCCGCTTCTCGGTACCGCTGAAAGATATAGCTAAAGCTAATTTGATCTATGAGTTCTAGAGCCGAAGGCAATGAGCTTTCGGACACGGATGAATGCACATTGTCAGGATGTTGTGAGGACTAATCGATAGGAATATATAATTTCTTAGGGTGGATATCGAAGTTGGGCTTAGACCAGCCGGTGGTCTTTGACAACTGGGATTGTCAATCATTTTAGCACCTACTAAATCCTTCAATATCTGCCAAAATCTGTGTCCTAATTTAGTAAACGAGGAGAGCAGAGGAAATGATTCAGGATCTGAAAAGGTTAATAGAACAGGTCAGCAGAGATAAAGGCATCGAGCGGGAAGTCCTTATCTCAACTTTGGAAGAGGCCATGCGGTCTGCTGCCAGGAAAAAATTCGGCCACGATCTTGATTTGGAGGTAGCTTACAATGATGAATTCGGAGAGATTGAAGCGTTTCAATTTAAAGAGGTAGTGGCAGAGGTGGAGGACCCAGTTTTGGAGATATCTCTCGAAGAAGGACGCAAATTGGACCCCGATTGTGAGGTCGGAGATAGCCTGGGTATAAAATTGGACACCGACACCTTTGGCCGCATTGCTGCCCAATCAGCCAAGCAGGTCATCATCCAGAAGATGAAAGACGCTGAGCGAGAGATGATCTACGAAGATTACAAGGATCGACGCGGCGAGATCATCAACGGTATAGTTCAACGGCTGGACAAAGGCGGAATAACAGTCAACCTGGGTCGTGCCGAGGCCGTTATCCCCTATCGAGAGCAGGTGCCTCGAGAGACTTACAGAAGGGGCGATCGCATCCGAGCTTTAGTGCTTGAAGTCAGCCGGGAAGCGCGGGGTCCTCAGATTATTCTCAGTCGAACCCACCCTGATTTTCTCATGAAACTTTTTACTCTCGAGGTGCCTGAGATAGCCGAAGGCATTGTCACCATCATGGGAGCAACTCGTGAACCAGGTAGCAGGGCTAAGATAGCTGTGACCTCTAAAGATCCGGACATTGATCCCGTAGGCGCCTGTGTGGGCATGAAAGGCTCCAGGGTGCAAAGCGTGGTCCAAGAGTTGCGGGGTGAAAAAATAGACATTATTGAATACAACCCTGATCCTGCCAAATTCGTATGTAATGGGTTAGCTCCCGCAGTCATTTCCAAGGTTGTCATAGACCAGGCAAATCGTCTTATGGAGGTTATCGTTCCCGATGATCAGCTTTCACTTGCCATAGGTAAACGGGGGCAGAATGTGCGCTTGGCCTCAAAACTTACCGAGTGGCGCATAGATGTCAAGAGTGAGAGCAAATACCAGAAATCACTGAAAGAGGGTTATGATTCACTTCTAGCACTGCCAGGGGTCGGAGATGCCACAGCCGACAACCTCTATGAAGCTGGATTTTCCTCGGCAGAGGAATTGGCTGGGGGCCTGGTGGAGGAGCTAGTGGCGATTCCTGGGATAAGCCAGCAGAAAGCGGTGAAATTCCTGGACGCAGCAAAGGAATACATAGCAGAGCAGGAGGAAGCTCAGGCCGAGGAAGAGGAAGCTCAGGCCGAAGAGGAGAAGGCAAAGGCCGAGGAAGAGGAAGCTCAGGCCGAAGAGGAAAAGGCTGGGGCCGAGGAAAAGGAAGCTCAGACGGCTGAGAAGGAAAAAGGTGAGCCTGAAGAGGCTGATAAAGCATAGTTGACCGTTTTAGCTTTCTCCGGGCCAGGGTGGATCCATAAAGTGCAAGACTCTGGTTTGTTGCGGGTACTCATTGAAGGATGAAATATTTGAAAGTTTGGCTAGACGGCAATCAAAGTGGAGCTAATGGGGAAGAAAGGAATACAGCCGCAACGAACCTGCATCGTCTGTCGTAGCAAGAGAGCGAAGGCAGAACTTCTGAGGTTGGCCTTGGATAATACGGATAGAGTTCACTTAGATCACCGGCAATACCACCACGGTCGTGGAGCTTATGTATGCTCAAGACCCGAGTGCCTGACGCGAGTAAAACTAACACACCTAAACAGGGCCTTTCGCCGAAACCTATGTGCAGATTCATGGAATCAAAACATTGCAATGGCGGAGGCTCTCAAGGGCTGTGAGGCCCACTTATAATAAGGATTGAATTTGGCCATCCACTTAAGAGTGGGGTTATCAATTTTAGAAAGTAGTAGATCAATAAAAGTCGGGGGATTGCATGGCGAAGCTGAGGGTGTATGAATTGGCAAAAGAATTGGACATGCCCAATAAGGACTTGGTGGATAAAATCGGTAGCTTGGGCATTCAAATCAAAGGGCACATGAGCTCTTTGGATGAAGAAGAGGCGCAGCTAGTGCGAGACACGGTAACGGGAAAGTCGCAACAGTTGATTGTGGAAAAGCGGGTTCGACGCGGAGTTATCCGCAGACGTCGAAAAGTCGTCAAGGCCGAGCCATCCAAAGAACCGGTGGAAGCCGAAAGCACACCTGAGGCAGCACCCCCCGTCGAGACTCCCGCCGAAATACAGCTTGAGGAAGGCGCGCCAACTGAAGAACCTCTGGAGGAAGAATTGCCAACCGTTGTGGATGAGGAACTAACCCCCGAAGCAGAAGCAAAAGTAGCCGAAGAGGCTAAGGTCGAGAAGAAAGTAAAAAAGAAAGTAAAGAAACCTCGGCGACGGGTTAAGAAAGAGCCTGCGGCCAAAATAATTAAGCTCCCAGAGAGGGCCAAGGAGGTAGCTCCTGAGGAAGAGGTCAAACCAGAGGAAAAGACTGAACCTCCAGCTGTTGAGCCTACGGTCCCATTGGTTGCCCCTGAGCCTGAGGCAGAAAAGAAGCCGGCCAAAGCAAAGAAGAAGAAAGGTAAGCGGGCACGAGTTGAGGAGGAAGAGGTCCGACCAGCCAAGAGGAAACTGCCGAGTCGTCGCAAAGAGGTGATTAGCGGCGAGGACCTTTATGAAAGACGGACTATTCCGGGCCGGCCTATGAAAGGTCGGAAGGTAGCTCGAGCAGTTGCCAAAGACGTCAAAAAAACCGAGATCACAGTACCGAAGGCTGTCAAGCGACGGCTAAAACTTGACGAGGCCATAACCGTCGGTAATCTCGCTAAGCGCATGGGAATCAAGGCTAATGAGGTGATCAGAAAACTAATGGAATTAGGTCTCATGGCAACCCTTAACCAGGCAATCGATTTTGATACAGCCGCCCTGGTGGCAGCGGAATTTAACTACGAGACGGAGAAGACTGGTTTTGAGGAAACAGAAATCATCCAAGCCACACCCGATCGGGAGGAGGACCTCAAACCTCGACCTCCGGTTGTAACCATTATGGGACACGTTGACCACGGCAAGACCTCCCTGCTTGACGCCATCAGGGAGACCAAGGTGACAGAGAGAGAGGCGGGAGGTATCACCCAGCATATTGGCGCTTACAACGTGAGCCTCGAGGGCGGGCAAGTTGTATTTTTGGACACGCCGGGGCATGAGGCCTTCACCGCCATGCGGGCCCGCGGTGCCCGGGTAACGGATCTGGTTGTTCTGGTGGTGGCGGCGGACGATGGGGTCATGCAGCAAACGGTTGAGGCAATCAACCATGCCCAGGCGGCAGATATTCCCATACTGGTGGCCATTAACAAAATAGACAAGGAAAACGCCAATCCCGATAAGGTAAAACGGGAGTTGGCTGAAAGAGGACTTAGTCCAGAGGAATGGGGTGGGGAGACCACCATGGTGGAAGTCTCTGCCAAGAAGAAAATAGGGCTGGATGAATTGCTCGAGCTAATACTGCTTCAGGCAGAACTTATGGAACTCAAGGCCAATCCGAACAAGAAGTCAAGAGGCCGGGTGATCGAGGCTAGACTCGATATAGGTAAAGGGCCGTTGGCTACCGTTTTGGTGCAGGAAGGAACCCTGCGAGCCGGAGATCCTTTCGTCTGTGGGACCTTCCATGGAAGAGTGCGTGCCATGTTAGACGATTTAGGACGCAAAGTAGAACAAGCGGAGCCCGCAATGCCGGTGGAGGTCCACGGTATATCAGGGGTGCCACAGGCAGGTGACGAGCTTGTGGTTGTTGATGATGAAAGGCAGGCAAGACAGGTAGCAGGTCACAGGCAGCAAAAGCTCCGTGAAGCTGAGCTTTCCCGCACGACCAAGGTGACCTTGGACAACCTTTTCGCCCGGATCAAAGAAGGAGAAACCAAAGAGCTTAAGATGGTTCTCAAAGCTGACGTCCAGGGCTCCTTGGAGGCCATCATTGACTCCTTGAATAACCTTAGTACCGAGGAAATCAAAGTTAACGTTATTCACAGCGCTGCAGGGGCGGTAACTGAGACTGACGTAATGTTGGCCTCCGCTTCTGACGCCATAGTTATTGGTTTCAGCGTTAGGGCTCCGCAGAAAGTCCAAGAGTTGGCCGAAGCTGAGAAGGTGGATCTGCGCTTTTATGACGTCATCTATCAGCTGGTTGCTGATGTAAAAGATGCAATGGAGGGGATGCTGGAGCCCATCTACAAAGAGCACTTCATGGGTAGTGCCGAGGTACTTAAGACCTTCACCATCTCCCGAGTTGGTACAGTGGCTGGTTCGATGGTCAATGAAGGGCGGGTGGAAATGGGAGCTAAGATCCGGGTCTTACGTGACAATGTGGTGATCAATGACAGTAAGATCGCTTCGCTCAGACGATATAAAGATGAAGTCAAGGAGGTAAAAGCGGGCCAAGACTGCGGCATAATCATTGAGAAGTTTAACGATGTCAAGATTGGGGACATTCTGGAAACATATACAATTGAGGAAATTAGACCTGTCCTGGAATCTAGCAAGGGCAATAAAAAATCGGAATAGTTGCTCCAACCTGATGGTTTTTAACCACAGAGAACAGAGTAGAGAATAAATCCGAAGCACCTACAGATAGTAAGCAGTAGATGTGGGATGTGCGATATGTGGTGTGAGATTCAATACTTATCTAGGGATGTAGTATCCCACATCTCAGATCTCACATCCAGGTTGAATTGGTTTAGGACCTGAATAAGGTGGCAGCTAAGCTGCTCAGCGCTCTCTGTGATTCGGAAATTATGCTCAATCGCAGGGTTTTAAGAGGTGGGAATGTTGAGCAGAAGCTTCACTGAGGTACGACGATGGTTGTGGGGGTTGCAAAGCTAAGTCTGCGCTTGCCAGGTAACAAATCCCTCAAAGGGAAACGTAAGGTGATCAAGAGCATTCGCGAAAGGTTGCGCCAACGTTTCAATCTGGCAGTGGCCGAGACCGACGCCCAAGATCTTTGGCAGACTGGAGAGTTGGGGCTTGTAGCAATTGGCAACCAGGTTGGATACATTGACTCAAAATTGGACAAAGCAATCAATTTTGTCGAAGATATGCAGCTTGCAGAGATTGTGGACATACAAAGGGAATTGATTCATTTTTGAAATTCTGGTTTAGCCAGTTTAGCCGGTCAGCCGGTTTGGCCAGGTGGACAACTAACAATAATGCCTGCTTTGCAGGCCAAGGCTTC
>JASFKF010000087.1:0-6483 GCA_050118775.1 Syntrophobacterales bacterium | reverse complement strand
AAAGGGTAGAGAAATATCAGGTGGTATTATTTACTACCAGCTGATGAACGGCATCACCGGCACGGCTATGCCCTATTTCAAGCGCGACCTGGAATCTCAAAAAATCTGGGAAGTGGGTGACTATGTAGCGGTATACTTCATCAACCAGAGCGACGCCAATCAGGAACCCAAAGGAATTGTCGCGGCGTGGGAACCATAAGGAGGTGGCAGCGGACAGCTGGCAGCTGGCAGAACTAGGCACTAAACACTAGGCACTAGGCACCGATTTGAACGACTTGAACGATTTAAACGAATTCGACGACTTTTAGGCATTTTTCATGTACTACCCATACTTTTTAGCTTACATGGTCAGTGGCTTTGTCATCAGCCTAGTTGTCTTGTTCTGGGCTCTCCGACATGGGCAGTTCAAGGACCAGCAGCGGGCCCGTTTTCTGCCTTTGGAAGACAAGCCTGTAACCGGGCCGGCCAGGCTTTCACGAATTGGTCGTTGGCACGCCGTTATCTTGGTTGCTTTGGCCTGTAGCGGGCTGGTAGCCACTGCGGTGGCAATAGTGATCTCGCTGATTGTCGCAGGTGGATCTTCTGGTTAGTGGGAAGGATATACCCGCCTAAGGGAATGAGATAATGCGCTATTTTGAATTAGTGAACTTCCGGCACTTCTTGCTCTACCTGTTTCCAGCTTTGGCGACCATTGTGATTTTTGCCGCCGGCCTCGGGTTCTATTACCTGCGACGGGGTGATTCAGCCGAAAGAGAAAACCGCATCATCGAGGAATATCCTGGTGGCATCCAGGGCCGCAACGCCCCCTTTCCCGTTGTCCTGATTCTCATCATCGTCGGCACCGTCATCTGGTCGCTGGCCTACATTCTCTTTATCGGCTTGCTGGGAGTGAAGATATAATGGCTCATGAACACCCGACTTCGAGACTTAAGACTTGGCTGCTGGTCGCCGCCTGTGTAGCGATTGTAGCCTTTCAGGGATGGCTGACATTTACCATCATCGGTGATCTTGGCCAGCCCGACTGGGACTACAGGCCCGTCAGAGATGTGCCGGGGGAATCCGCCTACACCTTGACAAATCCTTACCACCCACTGCCTTTTCCCCAGCATGTCTACGGCAAACAAGGAGATGAGTACAATCCCCTGCGGATTCTTAATTTATATGAAACCTATGAACTGTCAGGTAAAGGGCAATGAGAAAAGTATTGGTCTTATTATTCGCTGGGGCCATTTTGATTTTTGTCGCCTATCAAGGGCTAGTTTACTATGATAATGAATTCCCCTTCGCCCGCATGCGAGAAACCCCGGCGGTAAAGCCTCACGAGGAACCGTTACTGGTCATGGACGTTGAGGCGGTGCCGGTTTCCGGCGGCGACTCCGTGCTGCGAATTATGAAGCCAGAAGAGCTGCGGTCACCCTTTGCCATGGACTCTGAACAGACCATTGCTCGCGGCAAATCAGTGTATCTCACCTTCTGCGCCCAGTGCCATGGGAACAACTACAACGGCCGGGGTACTGTTGGACAGAGTTTTCAACCCCTGCCTACGGATCTGCGCAGCGCCGCAGTTCAGAGCGAAAGCGAGGGTAAGCTGTTCAAAACGGTTAGTTACGGCGTCCCGGATGGCCGCCAACCAGCGTTGCATTTCATCATAACTGTCGAAGACCGCTGGCGCGTGGTGGCCTTTGTTAAGTCTCTCGGCGTGCGCAAATAAAGAACCAAGGCACAGGGGAACTAGACCTGAGTAACCCTAAGTAACGATCTTTCCATGATGCTATTGTTTGCTGGAGTGATGGAGTACTGGAGGAATAAAAGGACCATTGCAAATTTTATTTCAAAATTAGCTTTTTCCAAGACTCCAGCACTCCAATACTCCAAAACACGCTGCCATTTTTACGAGGCAAGCTTGTCAACTCTGACACGACCCAAAAGATCAGGTTTCTTAGATTCGTAATGAATCCCACCTCAGATCGCTGCGATCTCTGCAGCCTCCCTCTCCGCTATCAACAGATCACCACAAATATCTCCGGAAAAAGTTTCCGCTTCTGTTGCCTGGGATGCAAACAAGTGTTCCAAATGCTCATGGAGGCAACCGACTCACCCGACCCGGCAATATTTCATCAGACTGAACTCTTCAGAAAGTGCCAAGAGATTGGCATAATCCCGAGATCTGAGGCCGAGTTGGCAGAAAGAGCCGGAGGCCAAGAACCGGTTGTTACTGTTTCTGCTGGTGAGGGTGAAGAGCCACCAGATCTTGAAGCTGCTCACAACGAGACCAATCTGAGTTTAAACCTTCAAGTCCACCACATGTGGTGTCCAGCCTGCGCCTGGGTTATTGAAGAAACTCTGAAGAAAAGTCCCGGTATTGTCTCAGCTTCCTGCAACTTCGCCACCGATAGAGTCAGATGCGATTACAATCCGATTGTCACTTCGCCTCAGAAGATCATTGGCTCCATAAACCACCTTGGCTATGAAGCCTCCTTGCCTGGCGAAGGGAGTGACCACAGAGAACGACGATTAGAACTCATCCGTTTCGTCCTCTCAGCATTCCTCACCATGAATGTGATGATGCTGTCATTTGCACTTTATTCGGGGTTTTTCACTGAACTGAGCAGGGACAACGTTTACAAGCTTTCCTGGCCAATATTTGTCATGGCCAGCATTGTTCTCTTTTACGGCGGTAGCAACATCTATCGCCGGGCCTGGGCCGGCATATTCGCTGCCGGTTTTAGCATGGAAACGCTTATAACAGTGGGGGCATTCAGTGCGTATTTCTACAGCATCTACGAACTGCTAAGGGCAAGTATTCATCTTTACTTTGACACCTCATCAATGCTCATCACCCTAGTCCTTCTGGGTAAACTTCTCGAGAGGAAAGCCAAGGATGAGGTGCAAGAGGATCTGGCAAACTTTTTCTCTCTTCGCCCTACCAAGGTGAAGATCTGCTCGGAACATTTTCCAGAAGGCCGCTATGTGGATGCACAGCACTTGTGCCGAGGCGACACCTTTAAGGTGGAAGAAAATGAGATACTCCCGGCCGACGGCCTCATACTCGGAGGTGAGGGGATTGTGGATGAGTCGTCCCTCACAGGTGAACCCTTGCCTATTGGGAAGAAAATTGGAGAGCGAATAAAAAGCGGCAGCAGGGTCACCAAGGGGAGTTTCATCATCCAAGCTGAAGGGGTTGGTGCGGACTCGGTGGTGGGGCAGATGATTACGATTATGGAGCAGGCCCTGGGCAAAAAGACACCCTTCGAGGGAAAGGCCGAGCGTGCTTTGCAGTGGTTTGTACCTGTTGTCCTCACCCTAGCTGCAGGAACCGGTTTGGTCTGCCTGTTTTTTGGACTTACTCTCGAGGAGGCCCTTATCCGGGCGGTCACGGTCACTGTCATTTCCTGCCCTTGCACCCTGGGTATTGCTATTCCCATGGCCCGGGTGGCGGGCATCTCTCTAGCAGGAAGGAAGGGGATTCTAGTCAGAGACTTCACCTCCTTCGAACAGGCAGGTAGGGTGGACTCTTTCGTCCTAGATAAAACCGGAACAGTTACCAAGGGTCAATGGTCACTGTTGAAGATTCTTCCAGTTGGATCTTTTCCTGAGAAAGAATTATTGACATTGGCTGCATCGCTGGAAAAGGAGTCTGATCATCTGATTGCAGCTGAGATCACCAGGGAAGCAGCAAAACATCGAGCCGAACTGGTGACCCTGCAAGGAGTGGAAATATTTGATAATGGAGTATCAGCGGTCTTGGAAGGAGAGAAGATAAAAATAGGCTCTAGAGGATTTCTCGCCGATGAAATTAACAGCAGCTTCGAGCTATCCCTCCTGGAGAACAAAACTGAAAACTCCCTGGTTTTTATGAGCCTTGCCCATAAGATCTGCGGTGTTTTTATATTCGGCGACGAGATAAAGTCCACCTCCTCCCAGGCGGTTCAGGCTTTAAAGGAAGCCGCATACCGGGTTTCCCTGATTTCCGGCGACGACGACCTGACCACCAAAACAATTGCTGCTGAAATTGGAATCGAGAAGGCCTTGGGAGGGAAACTGCCCCAAGAGAAGGCAATCTATATTGCTGCCTTGCAGGAACAAGGTTGCCAGGTCGCCATGGTTGGAGACGGCATAAATGACGCCCCTGCCCTTGTACAGGCCAATTTGGCCATAGCGGTTCATTCGGGCAGCCATCTGGGCAAAGAGGCGGCAGATCTCACTTTGATGCGGGGGGATCCCCTGCAAATATGCGACTTTATCGACTTGGCCAAGAGGGTTAAAAACAAGGTCAATCAAAACCTTGGCTGCTCCTTCATCTACAACCTGGTCAGCATCCCCATTGCTATGAGCGGCTTGCTCACTCCCCTCATTGCAGTATCTGCCATGCTATTGAGCAGTTTGAGCGTTATCGGCAATACGCTCCTACTTCTCAGAAAAGAGTAAGCCCCTTTGTCAGCCTTCAAATCGCAAGCAAAGCTTGCTCCTACACCACATTGTGCAGCTGAGATTTCTGACTGCCAGCTGATAGTTGTCAGCTGCCTGCTAAATACAACAGGCTAAACCGGCAAAACTGGCTCCACTGGCTAACCGGCTAAACAGGCAGAGGTCATTGAGCTCAAACATTGCGGATTGGGGTCTTGCGATGAGATAGCTACTGCATGAAGCCCCTTGCCCAGGCGAATATTAGCCATTACACTATACACAGGTATCTTGCTGCCCGTTTCATTTTGACAATTTTGACATTGATGTTTAATTTTTTTTATTAAATTCTGACTTAGTTAATAAGATTATTTTTAAAGATAAGGTTTAGGAAAATCACCCGGGGTGAGAAGGAGGAGATGATTATGGAGACAGGAATGGACATCAAGAATATCGGGCTTCGGGGCGTCGTTGTTGCCAGTACTAATATTGGTGATGTAGATGGCTCTGTTGGACGACTGGTCTACAGAGGTTATTTGATTAAGGACTTGGCCGGCAAAGCCTCCTTCGAAGAGGTTGTTCACCTCCTTCTCAATGAGATTCTACCTGGTCGAGACCAACTTCGAGCTTTCTCGGCCCAGCTCACGGCGGAACGATCAGTGCCTGCCGAAGTGATTGCCGCCCTGAAAACAAGGCCTAAAAACGCCCTGCCCATGGATATCTTGCAGGCTGGTGTCTCCATGCTTGCCCATCATGATCCTGAGGTTGATGATCCTTCCAGAGAAGCAAGTCATCGCAAAGCGATCAGATTGGTTGCCAAATTGGCCACGGTTGTGGCCGCCTGGGAACGCATCCGTAATGGTCAGGAACCCATAGATCCTGATCCCAATCTAAGCCATGCGGCGAACTTTCTTTACATGATGAAAGGTGAAGTGCCTGACGAAGATATAGCCGGCTTCTTTGACGCTGCCCTGGTTATGCACGCAGAGCATGGTTTCAATGCCTCCACTTTTGCTGCTCGAGAAATTGCCTCTACCCGGGCCCACATGTACGCTGCCGTAGCCGGGGCGGTCGGCTCACTTTCCGGTGAATTGCACGGTGGTGCCAACACCCGGGTGATGGAAATGCTCATGGATATTGGCTCGCCTGACAAGGTGGAGAGTTACGTCAAAGAGCAGTTTGACCAGGGCCAGAGGATCATGGGCTTGGGGCATGCCGTCTACAAGGTGGATGATCCCAGAGCCTTGATTTTGGCTCCTATGTCCAAAACCGTGGGTGAGAGATTCGGAGAGACAAAATGGTACGAGATGTCAGCACTCTTGGAAAAGGTTGCCAAGGAAGAGTTTCAGAAACGTAAGGGCAGGGATATATGCACAAACGTGGATTTCTACAGTGCCTCACTGTATTACATGATGGGTATTCCCATGGATCAATTTACTCCTATCTTCGCCATCGCCAGGGTCGCCGGCTGGACTGCCCACATAATTGAAGAGCAGTTTGCTGAAGCGTCGCCAAAGCCAATGCTCTATCGCCCAGAATCAGACTATGTGGGAGAATATTGCGGTCCCGAAGTATGCGAGTTTGTCTCCATCGACGATCGTTAACGGAGGTTGATCTCTCGCCCGCTCACCCGTCTCTGTGAACTCTGTGAGAGATGAATTCGAACATGCCGGTCAAACACAAGGAAAAGTGATGAAAGATAAAGCGGAAGCCATGGTTTTGGCCTCTTTTGCTGCTGACTCCCTGGCCCTGGGCGTGCACTGGATTTATGACGCCCAGCAAATTTCCAGCAAGCATGGCCGGGTAGAGAAGTTTTTAAAGCCAGGAGATGGTTCTTACCATTCCACCAAGAACAAAGGAGAGTTCACCCACTACGGCGATCAGCAACTAGTGTTGCTGGAATCTGTGGCCGCCAATAAGGGTTTTGATCTCAGCGACTTCTCAGAAAGATGGCAACAATTTTTTCGAGACTACAAGGGCTATTTTGATGGAGCTACCAAGAAAACCCTGGCTAATTTTTCAACAGGTAAAGGTCCCCAGGATTCCGGCTCTCCCTCTAACGACCTGGCCGGTGCTACC
>JASFKF010000086.1:0-6484 GCA_050118775.1 Syntrophobacterales bacterium | reverse complement strand
TCCTTAGCCACCTGGGATGAAGAGACAGGGGAATTAATTCTATTGTATTTCCAGCAGTGCTAGTAGATCCTCCCAATTAGAAATCCTTGGCACCCTTGGATCCGGATCTGTTTCGCCTTTGCCCACAACTCCTGGTGCAGGGGTAATATTGTTATCTCTGACATAGGTTGTCCAGACAGGCTGCAGGCCGGCTCCCAGGGCACCTGCCACGTCCGCTTCCGGGTCATCCCCCACAAAGGCGACCTCTTCTTTTTCCACCCCCAACTGGTCAATTAGTGCCTCGAAAACTGAAAGATGCGGTTTTCGGTAGCCCAAATCGCCGGAAATTAGCACCACTTCAAAAAAAGGTTCAAGATCGAGCTCGGCAATGATTTGGTTGGCAGCAGGTGGATGGGTGAAATTGGAAAGCAACCCGATACGGTAATTTTGTCTTAGGGTGGCGAGCATCTCTTTAGTTCCTGGAATAAGCTTGGCGTATTGGATGAAGGCAGAAAAGTAAGTGTCAACCGCTGTTGAGATGTGCGGATTATCCGGGGAGACTTCATGACCCAACTTAGCCAGGGCAGTGCTGATCCAGAACCGGTTGTGGCTTTCCTTTCCGTCTCGTTTGGTCTGCTGCAAGAATTCAAAAACAGCCTCACTATGGGCCTTGACAAAATCTGCGTGTTCGATGACGAAGCCATTTTCCCTGAGACTGCTGGTCAGCCTGGCCAGAGCATCTTTGAGCGCCTGGAATTCCATGGTAATTAGAGTGTTGAAAAGGTCGAAGCCAATTGCCTTTATGTTTTGCATCTCAATTCCTCATCCTGCAATTCCCTAATTCCTTAATCTCCACAACTAGCCGATCATACTCGCGGAATCATCTAAAAAAAGCAAGGGATACCTTTAGGTGATTTCCATCTCATTCTTGCCCCAGCTGGAGTTTGACAACCCACAGAGCTTCACGCTATTCTGCCCAGGTGTGCGGCAAAAGCATAGATATTGCATGATGAATAGTCGACTGCTGCAATCACCAACATGAATGAGATCATTTCCCTATCGGGAACCGGCCTAGTGATTTGATCTAGGGGAGGGGAAAGCATGGCAAATATAGACTTGGACGACATATTAGGGCTTATTGATTCAAATAAGGGAGAGATCATTTGTAGAGCCTGCCTAAAAGAAGAGGAACTGCCGCACATTCCTGAGGAGGAGGTCATCACCAAAGAGAAGATTCAGGGGGATGAAAAATATACCTGCAACCGCTGCAACAAGGAACTTTAGGGGTAGTAAAATATGAAAAAGCCCCCTCGGCCGGGCCATTGACCTCTGGGGGCTTTATTAGACAAGGAGGATTTTAACCTCACTTACCTTTAGTGATAACCATTGATTTATTACTTGGCAAGACTAGTAGTAATTTTTGTGAACCAGGAAGAAAGTATATCTGTACTCTGCAATCTCAATTCTCATATCTACAATCCAAAATCTTAAACCCAATATCTGCGATTATTCGTTCTTCATTGGATTGCAGAGGTAGTCTTCGGAGATCGCCACTCGTCCACAGTTGAAACATATATAGTTCGGTTCTTTGGTGAGTTCCTTTATCTTGTCGAAGTTGCCACAACTGGCAAGAACACATATATGACCTGAATGATCTCCACGACATACTTGCTCGCTCATCCCACCTCCTCCAGCTTGTTTATCTCGTGGCTTTTTCCAAAGCCGCCCGAAGCTCATCTGCAAAAATAAAGGCAGGCGCGCAGTCTAATCATAATCGGCTTCTTCTTGAAAGCGATATTCCATGTGGCTTATGTCGGTAAAGGTCTCACCCCGCATTTTGGCCCGCTTTTCCAACTCTGACTGGCAGCGGACACAGAATCGAGCAAAAGGCATCAACTGTAAACGTTTCTCATTGATCGGTTCTTCACACTCTTCACAAAATCCGTACTCGCCGTCTTCTATTGCATCCAGGGCATCCTCGATTAATATAAGTCGTCGTCTCAGTCTCTCGCTAAAAATGTGGGCATACTCTGCAAGCATATCTGAAGTTGCATGATCACCCAGATCTCCCATGTAGTCTTTATTGCGGGCCCTTTCTTTTTGGACTTTTACCTGGTCGAGCATTTCCTGGCGCATATCCTCTAGTATCTTGCGCAATTCTTTTCTGGTTTTCTCTGAAAGGGCCATTTCTACCCTCTAACCTACAATCAATATTTACCTTATTATAAATATGTCGCTAATATTACTGCATCTTTAGATTATTGTGCAAAATGACGGGTAATTATGATGTTTTTTTTTATTTTGGTAAAGAAAAAAATTAAGTGATGGAGACTTGCCAGAGGTTTGCAGCGAATATGGCTCGATATTCTTCTCTGATGATTTAGCAGAGGAATGTTTATTTTGCAGAACTGACAAAAGGATAATCTGTGTAGCCTTTTTCATCTCCACCATAGAAGGTTGCCTCATCCGGTTCATTCAAAGGTGCACCCTTCTTGAATCGCTCTGGAAGGTCGGGATTTGCCAAGAAGAGGCGGCCAAAAGAGACAAGATCGGCGTCACCTCTTTCCAGCACCCTCTCTGCCCTATCTCGGTCATATCCGCCGTTGGTAATGTAGGTCCCTTTATATATTCCTCTCAGTTTCTGGGTAATGGGATTCAGACCACCGTTGAAATCAGTTGGATTGGAAAGATCGATCTCTACAACGTGGAGATATGCTAGGGGGAAGCGGTTGAGTCCTTCAGCAACGTGACTGAAAAGTACCTCAGAGTTAGAATCGGAAATATCGTTGAAAGGATTCTCAGGGGAGATACGAATTCCCACCCGCCCGTCACCTAGGACATTGACCACTGCCTCGGTAACTTCAAACAATAACCGGGCACGATTCTCCACACCGCCTCCGTATTGGTCCGTCCTTTGGTTCGAGCTATCGCGGAGGAACTGATCAAAAAGATAGCCATTAGCTGCGTGTAACTCAATACCGTCAAAGCCCGCTTCGCGGGCATTTTCTGCGCCCCGGCGAAACTGTTCCAAAATCCCGGGAATCTCCTCTGTCTCCAGGGCTCGAGGTTCGACGAAGGGTTGGGGGCCTTTATAGGTCATCGCCTCTCCTTCCGCCTTGATGGCTGAGGGAGCAACCGGAACTGCCCCCCCCGGCTGCAGGGAAGGATGGGAAATGCGTCCACAGTGAAAGAGCTGTAGAAAAATGAGCCCACCCCGTTTATGAACTAGATCGGCTACCAACCTCCAACCGGCAATCTGCTCGGGCGAATAAATTCCTGGCATATCCGGGTAACCCAACCCTTGAGGTGATACCTGGGCGGCCTCAGTAATGATGAGGCCGGCCCCGGCTCGCTGCGCGTAGTAGAGCGCATTCATCGGCTGGGGAGCATTTCCTCTGCCGGCTCGGTTTCGTGTCATCGGTGCCATGATCATGCGGTTTTTTAGTTCGTAGGGTCCCAGTTTGTAAGACGAGAAAAGCTTCATACTCAACTCCTGGTGAGGATTCCATTCCTTCTCATGGGATTGACTAGATTAGCGGCTAAACCGGCGGGGTTTTTGAGTCTAATCACGGCCCGGTGTCTGACCTTTTAGACGTTTTCGCATTGACTTGCCATCGCTCCAGGCACGGCCAATCAATTCACCCACAGACCAGTATCCATTATCCGGCATAGTAAGCAAAAAAGGGTTTATTTTTTTGATATCTGGAACGCCGTCGGTGAGAAACCGCTCTTCGGAGTAAGCCCCCACAATCTCGCCGATAAAAAAAGAGTTGGTGGGCAATTCAACCGTTTTCACTAGTTTGCACTCCAGGGTAAGGGGACATTCGCTGATCATGGGAGCACCTTTGAGCTCACCGTAAAATAGATTGAAGAGTCCGGACTTGTCTACTCGCTTTCCTGATACCAGTCCAACGTAATCGGTTATTTCCACCATTTCGACAGTGGGGAAGTTGACGCTGAACTCCCCCGTTTCCACGATCGCCCTGTGGGAAGCATGACCCTGGCTTACGGCCACCCCTAGCATGGGCGGCTTAAAGTTGACTCTGGTGAGCCAGCCCAGGGCCATGAAGTTAGGTCGGTCTTCCAGGTGAGAACCAAGGATTGTGGTTGCCATGGGCAGAACATATGCCTGCTCTCCTATATTTACCTTCGCCATTGCATCATCCCCTTTACCCTGTTAAATCCCTGCCCCACAGGGGCCAACGCTTCTCTCTTCCCCTGGTGAGTTCCTAGCCCTCGATTAACTTTCCCAACTATACGTATGCAGCCTCGTGGTGGCAATGTGAAAAATAGGTGGGTGAATTGCATTTTTCCCTTCAATTCGCTAAAATAACTTTAACCTTTGGAAAACATAATAAAAAATTTAAAGAGAGGGATGCATGCAGTTTTACGGTACTGACAAGTACTACCTCAACCCCGAGCTCAAAGAGATTGTCAACATCGCCATGGCCATGGATAAACCTTTGCTGGTCACTGGCGAGGCTGGCACCGGCAAGACTCAATTGGGTTTCCAAATTGCCCGGGCTCTGGACTTGACCCTGGAAGAGGCTCGATGCAAGTCAACTTTCAAGGGAGAAGAACTCTGCTACGTCTATGATACGGTCTTGCGTCTCAACGACTCACGCTTCGGCACTGAAGAAAGCGGCAGAGATGTTAACAATATTTGGGATTATTTGAACTTCGGTCCTATTGGTCGTGCTTTCATGGCAGACGAAAAACGTGTTCTTCTGCTGGACGAGATAGATAAGACTGATTCGGACACTCAAGACAACTTGTTGGATGTACTGGAAGACGGATCTTTCATCATTCGTGAGATAAACCATAAGGTGAAGGCAAAATACATGCCTGTCATCGTCATTACCAGCAATGCCAAAAGGGAGCTCTCCGATCCTTTCCTCCGGCGCTGCTACTGCCACCATATTCCTTTTCCCGACATGGAAGAAATGAGCCGCATTGTCCGGCTGCACTACCCCGAAATTCCTCCACCCTTGATGGATTCGGCCCTGGCAATCTTCTATCAACTAAGAGAACGGGGATTTGAAAAACCACCCGCCACAGCAGAACTGCTAGATTGGCTCGGCGCCTTACAGCTTGACGGCGTGAAACCACCCCTTTCTCCAGATACAGTTCCATTTCTCGGAACCCTGCTAAAGCGTACCCAGGACTTGCTGCATCACAAGGGCGTAGAGCGAGAGAAACCATAGAGGCAGCCATGTTCCTTCCTTTCTTTTACCAGTTGAGGGACCAGGGTATTCCGGTAAGCCTGAAATACGTACTGGAATTCTATCAGGCCTTGGAAAGGGGCTTAGCCCCAGACCTGGATCGACTGTTCATCTTGATGCGTCTCATTTTTGTCAAGAAAGTTGAACACTTTGACGTTTTCGAGCAGGCTTTTGCTTCCTATTTTCTGGGCGTTGAAGGTGAGGCTATTCCCAGATTCTCTCTCCAGGCCTGGGAAGACAAAGATTTCAGTCGCTGGCTGGAGGAAGAATTGGCTAAGGGTACCCTCTCGGATGACGCGCTGGAACGGATGTCTCTTTCCGACCTACTACAGCGCTTTTGGGAAGTGGCCACGGAGCAGAAGGGAAAACATCGGGGCGGCCACACCTGGGTAGGCACTGGGGGCACCTCACCCTTCGGCCACACCGGGGCAGAGCGGGAGGGTATCCGGGTGGAGGGCGACTCCCTCCATGGATCCGCACTAAAGGTGATAGAAACTCGACGCTATGTGGATTATGCTGCCAGTGCCACCCTGCGGGCCGAAAATCTCCGCCAGGTACTGGCGGCACTCAAACACCTGGCTCCGGCAGGTCCGCCAACCGAACTCGATGTTGATGAAACCATAGATCAATCGTGCAGAAACGGCGGGGAGATCGAGCTGGTATTCAAGCGGGAACTGAAAGATCGCATTCAACTTATGGTATTGTTGGACAATGGTGGCGCCTCCATGCGACCCTATTTGGATCTGGTAAAGCTGGTCTTCGGCCTCATGCGGGATCAGTTCAAGGACCTGGACTACTACTATTTCCACAACTGCATCTACGGCTGCGTCTACAGTGATCCCCAACGTCTGACTCCCTATCCCATCTACCAGATGTTGAGACGGGACCCTGAAACCCGGTTAATCATCATAGGTGACGCCAACATGGCTCCGGCCGAGCTCATGCTCTCCGACGGTTCTATAGATTATTTTTCCAAGGTCAGAGTGCCCGGACGGGACTGGCTCTGGCAAATACGCAACTACTTCGGTCACAGTGTGTGGCTCAACCCCATACTCCGAAACCGATGGCCTCAGGAAAGCCAGACCATTTATCAAATAGGCGAGATCTTTCCCATGGAAGATCTCACCCTAGCCGGCATAAGGCGGGGGGTGGAGTGGCTGAATTCTGGGGCACCACCGCAGAAAGCCAGCAGGCAGCTGGCAGCCCTTCGACAGGCTCAGGGCTAGCGGGCAGCAGGTAGATTTCGGATCGCGGATTTTTAAAGGCACAAAGAACAGCGTCGC
>JASFKF010000085.1:0-6517 GCA_050118775.1 Syntrophobacterales bacterium | reverse complement strand
TTTGTAGTGCTTGCAGACATGTCCGCCACCTCCATACGCGGTACTCCAATACTCTACTAGTAATTTGACCTTTGTGACGGTTGTCAAGTCCTACTAAATAGGATTAGGATAAGGGGGTGTTGATCAGAGGAGGATTGGATGGCCAGGATTAGGGTGTTGCCAGAGGGGCTGACCAACAAAATTGCCGCCGGCGAGGTAGTGGAAAGACCTGCTTCAGTAGTCAAGGAGCTTGTTGAGAATGCCATTGACGCGGAATCTCGCCGGATCGCCATTGAAATTCAAGGAAGTGGATGCCGTACCATACGGGTGGCAGACGATGGTTTCGGTATGGAAGAAGATGACGTTATTCTGGCCCTTGAGCGGCATGCAACCAGCAAGATTGAAAAGGACGAAGACTTGGCCGCAATAAAAACCCTGGGCTTTCGGGGCGAGGCCTTGCCGAGTCTTGCAGCGGTATCGAGGTTCGAACTTACCAGCAGAACAAGAGATTCTACAGCAGGCACTCAAATTTTTGTTTCTGGAGGGGTTATTAAAAAGGTCAGTCAGTGTGGTTGTGCCCCGGGTACACAAGTGTGGGTTCGCGATCTCTTTTTCAATCAACCAGCGCGACGCAAGTTTCTGAAAACGGAGAAAACCGAGTTTGGCCATGTGGTAGATACACTGACCAGGCTGGCATTGAGCAGGCCCGAGGTCCACTTCTCCCTCCGCTTGAGAAACCGCCAGGTGCATGACTGGCCTGGAGCTGTGAATTTGCAGCAACGATTAGCACAGATCTTTTCAAAGGGGTTTTCACAATCCTGGCTACCTTTATCTCAGAAGCAAGGTTCTTTGGCTATTGAAGGATACCTCAGTCCACCTGAACTCCACAGGTCGAGCAGCCGCATGCTTTTTCTTTATGTGAATGGCAGAGCCGTTAGAGATCATCTGTTAAGAATCGCCATTTTAGAGGCTTACAGGACCTTGCTCCCAAAGGGCCAATTTCCCTTGGGCGTGCTTCTCCTGGAGTTGCCTGCCCAGCAGGTGGATGTGAATGTGCACCCAACCAAGGCAGAAGTGCGCTTCCAAGATCCTCGCGGCCTTGCCAAAATAGTGACAAGGGCAGTGCGGACTGCTCTTACCACCATGGAAAGGCAGCGGTGGGCTCGGCCCCTGGCCACGAAAGGTTGGCAGCGGGCTGTGGAGATGGACATTCAGAAAAAGCTGGAACAGGTACCGCTGGAGAAAATGACAGTAGCTGAGCCTCGACATTCAAGTTATGAATCCTTGGATCTCCTTGCGGCTGCGGCTCCGGTAAGTAAGGATCTGGCAGAGGACAAGGGAGAAGAAGTAAGAGGCATATTTGGCGAACTGGCCATCATTGGTCAGCTCCATCACAGCTACATTCTCTGTGAAGCGGAAGATGGTCTGATTCTCATAGATCAGCATGCGGCTCACGAACGCGTGTTTTTCGAAATATTCCGCCAAGAGGCAATGGAAGGGGAGCTCCCAAGTCAGATTCTGATAGTTCCGGAAACTGTAGAGGTAACTGGGGAAGAAGCCGCCTGGCTGGAAGAATCTTTGCCCCTGTTTTCAAGATTGGGCTTTGGCCTGGAGCCCTTCGGTACTAACACCTTTGTAATAAGGGCAGTGCCGTCGGTGGCGCTGCGACAAGAGGTGCAAAGGCTTCTCTTGGAGCTTGTGGCATCGGGCTGCGAGGGGGCGAGGTCCCTGGGACCAGAAGATCTCCTGGAGAAACTGCTTCAATCTATGGCCTGTCGGCTAGCCATCAAGGCGGGGCAGAAAATGGGCAAAGATGAGATGATGGCTCTCTTGCAACAGTTGGACGGATTGGATCTTTCTTCAACCTGCCCCCATGGCAGACCACTCTGGTGGAAGATAACCCTGGAGGAACTGGAAAAGATGTTTGGCAGAGCGTGAGCAGAATACGCCAAGCGCATGGCGCAGGCGTATTCTGCGGCGAGAAAGGAGGTCGGGCGAGACGAGAGGTCGGGAATAAAAGGTAATCTCATGATCTGCGTCTAACACGTCTCGCTCGTCTCGCCAGTCTCGCACGTCTCGCAGTGACTATTGCTTAGTGATTGACGGGCAGCAAAGAGGGAGAGGGTTCGCAAAAGAAGGATGAGTGGAGAAAGACCACGGGTAATCGCAGTAATGGGTCCCACTGCAGTGGGGAAGACCGGATGTGTTCTGCAATTGGCCAAAGATCTGGGCGGCGAAATCGTAAATGCTGACTCAATGCAGATTTACCGCTTTATGGACATTGGCACGGCCAAGCCCACAGCAGCGGAAAGAGCAGAAGTGGTCCATCATCTCTTGGATATTGTCGATCCTGACCAAGACTTCGACGCCAGCCTCTACAGCCAACTGGCAAGAGAGAAGATAAGAAATCTGGTGGAGGAGGGAAAGGTTGCCATTGTGGTAGGTGGAACCGGGCTATATTTGAAAGCCTTGTTCCATGGACTATTCCCCGCCGCTCATTCTGACCAAGTCATAAGGCAACGTCTCCGTCGAGAAGGGGAAAAAGACGGCGGATTGGAGCTTTATAAAAAGCTCAAAAAGATAGATCCCAGCACTGCCGCAAGACTTCATGCCAATGACCTTTTTCGAATTATTAGGGCTTTGGAAGTATGGGAATGTACAGGGAAGCCCATGTCCGTGCTTCAAAAGGAGCATGGCTTTAGGGAAAATCCTTTTTTCACCTTAAAGATTGGCCTGAAACTTCCTCGGTCCCAACTCTATGAACGGATTAACAGAAGAGTAGATGAGATGATGGAACTGGGGCTTGTTAACGAGGTCAGAGAGCTTTTGAACCGGGGCTACGGGGTTCATCTCAAGAGCATGCAGGCCTTGGGCTACCGCCATATGGTGCAACATCTCATAAACGGAATGAAAATTGCTGAGGCAGTAAGGACAATGAAACGAGATACGCGCCACTATGCCAAGAGGCAGATGACTTGGTTTGGGGGGGACCGGGAAATCAACTGGTTCCGCCCTCAGGAGATGGAGGAGATTGCCAGACTGGCGAGAGAGTTTATGGGCGGGCTCGAAGATAGGAATGGCTGAGACAAAAGAGTTGACAAAACCCTGAAGGACCTATACAAACTTGCTTGTTGATGGGAACCTCGGCGCAGCTGTAAGAAAACATTAGAAAATCATAGGCGGCTTTTCTCTATGGCACTAAAGGGTAACATCGAGACCTTCTACCTATCCAGTATCCTCCAGTTGCTTGCTCAGGACAAAAAGACCGGCATTCTGACCATCGCTGAAAAAGACCGAATCGTGCGGGTTTACATCAAGAATGGAAACATCATCTATGCAGTGGGCAGCCAAAAAGAAGTAAGGCTTGGTTATCTCCTGCGCACCAAAGGTATTATCTCAGCCGAAGAGTTGCAAAAAGCCCTGGCCCTTGCCAAACAAAGAAATGAAAAACTGGGTAAGATCTTGGTGGAAAAGAGCTATATCTCCGTTGAAACACTCAAGAAGTTTATTCATCAACAGGTGCGAGATATCCTCTACGACTTGTTTCTATGGAAACAGGGCGACTTCGAATATGTAGACCAGGAGTTCAACCTGGATCAAGAGTTTGCCACAGAGCTGAACCATATGGAGGTCATTCTAGAAGGCACTCGCCGGGTAGATGAATGGGGAATTCTCAAAAAGAGCATTCCAGATAAACAAATGGTTTTCAAGATTAATAGGTCCGTGGAGGAACAGCGCGACACTGTGAATTTGACCGCCAACGAGTGGCGCATCATTTCGCTGATCAATGGGAAGCGGACGGTGCAACAAGTAATTGAGGACAGCGGCAACGACGAGTTCAGTGTGTACCGGGTGATCAACTCCTTAATTTCCTCAGGCCTTATAGAACAAGGCGCGAGTGTGGCTGCGATCACTTCTGAGGACAAAAATGAGTCCCCTGCTATTATCCAGATATATCACCAGGTGCTGCACGGCATATTGAAAGTCACGGAAAAGAACGTGGGTAGCCGGGCTCAAAACATCCTGGAAGAGGCCAAAGCTCACGTGCCCGCCCAATACTCGAAGTTTCTCCGAGCTTATGATTGCCGGGGAGATGTCAAGAAAAATCTTAAATTGATTCTTGAGTCTTCGCCTAGCAATCAAGAACTGCTCAATGGGTTCAACGCCTGGATCTTTGCCATCCTCCACAAACAGAAGGAGGTTTTCACCGAGGAGGCAATGGCGGCGAGCCTGAAAGAATTGACCAATCCGGCCGCAGCCTGGCAGCAGTTCCCGGTGAAGTCCAATCTCAAGGGGACCATCCTGAGTTCCATCATTCAAACGGTGGAGCAGTTTCAGCAAGATCTAGAAAAGGATGGCAAGGGCAAGGGCATCCTTTCATTTCTCAAGCGTAAATAACCCAAAGGGGTAAAGTCTACGTTTGACTCTTGGTCAGCATTGTTTTCAGTCTTTCGACACGCTTTCTAAATCTCTGATCTTCTGAAATCTGAGCTTTAACTCTTTCTATGGCACTACTAGTGGAGCTATACCTCTTCATCCGAAATTCTCTGGCTATTTCGTCGAGCGTGTCTCTTCTTAATTGTCTGGTGAGGTAGATTGCCACGTTTCTTGGCTCATTGAATATTCCTCTTATGGATTTTTGTAAATCTTCTTCTTCCACACCATAAGCCTTACAGACCACCACCTTGATCTTGTCCTTGTCGGGAACCAGAACTTTTGATTGAGGCATTTCAACGTCGATTTTCTCCTCATAAAATATGCCTTTAACCCAATCAACGAATCCCTGACTACCCAAAATCGCAGGCAGTTTCTTCTTCTGCAAGATACTTTTGATTTCTCTAGAATCATCCATGACAATAAATTCTCTGTAAGCCCTCCTGCGCTGTCTCCCATCTTCAGTGAGCATGGAAAGAACGAAATCTTTATAAAGCCAAGCCCATTTCTTGGCATCTGACAGGTAGCCATTGTGGCTACTCCATTGATAGGCATCAAGTTGCTCTACTAGGCCCGCATTTAGAGGATTTCTATGAATGTATCTCAGGAGCTGTAAGAGATAAGTGTCCGCATCTATAAGAATTGCCTTATATCGGCCCCGGAACAATTGCCCGTCACACTGATGTGAGCGGTTGAATCGCTGAGTGTAAACGCCATTTATATGCCGCATACATCTTGACAAGTTGGCATCCGGGGTGTGAACCAGGAGGTGGTAATGATTGGGCATCAAGCAATACCCAGCGATTCTCACGTTCCAAATCGCGGTAGACTCGATCAAAAGTTTGAGGAAACCGTAGTAATCATTGTCCTCTAGAAAAATATTTTCAGAGCGCCTTCCACGATTCATCACGTGATACCAGGCATCCGGATATTCTATTCTCATTGGTCTAGCCATGATTATTCTCTAGCAAGAACGGGAGCAAGAGTCAAACGTAGACTTGACCCCTTTGGCGGGGGTAAAATAAGACTTGACAAAAACGAACGTTCGTACTATATTGCCATCTATGCAAAAGGGAAAAGAGACAAAAATGGCCATCCTGGAAGCAGGGTTGGAAATGGCAAGTCAATTGGGCCTCGAAGGCGTAAGCATTGGCTCTCTTGCTAAAGCCCTGAATATGTCCAAAAGTGGACTATTCGCTCATTTCCAATCTAAAGAGAACCTGCAGATCGAAATATTAGAGTACGCTGCCCGTCTCTTTGCGGAGAGTGTCATTGTCCCGGCCTTAATCACCGAGCCGGGTATTCCTAGAATAAAGGCCTTAGTTAATAATTGGATAGACTGGGCTGCGCAATTGACTGGTGGGTGTATTTTTGTATCGGCCAGCGCAGACTACAGTGACAGACCCGGAAGAGTAAGGGAATGTCTCTTGCGTCAACAGAATGATTGGATCGATTGCCTTCGCCGTATTGCCCAATCGGCAATAAAGATCGGTGACTTCAGAAAGGATGTAGACTGTGAACAGTTTGCCTTTGACCTTTATTCTCTTTTGCTAGGTTTTCACCTTTATGACAAATTACTTGACGACTCTGAAACCAAAAAACGTCAAGAACAAGCCCTAAATCAACTTGTGATCAACTATCAATAAAAATTTTCACTGGTATTGGAGTTTAGACTATTATTCGCAATTTTTTCTCAGGAGGTAAACCATGTCGACTAGACTTTTAGCAGTGAGATGTAATAGCACGAACGTTCGTTTGTGTAAAATGAGGCAAAGCGTTGTTCACACTTTTTTTAATTTTCTCTGGAACCATGCACCCACTGTTTAAAAAAAAATTATCAAAAGGCTGTTTTTCACACCAACTACCTATAAAAGCACTCCTGTGGAAAGAGAGTATCTTGATAATGCCAAGAAATTTGAAGTCTCCATACATGACAAGACGGTAAAGTGTTGGAAGTGGGGGAGTGGCCCCAGCATTCTCTTGGCTCACGGTTGGAATGGCAGGGGGATCCAATTACATCACTTTATTGAACCGCTGAGACAAAGTGGGTACTCGGCAATAGCTTATGACGCTCCGGGCCACGGAGAGTCTCAGGGGAGAACAT
>JASFKF010000084.1:0-6560 GCA_050118775.1 Syntrophobacterales bacterium | reverse complement strand
CTGGTTTTCCATCTGTGAACTGAATAAGTGCATGGCGTCTGGAGACACTCGAATCTATAAGTTGAATGTCGTTGTCCGCTGCCCTTCCGATGGTCAGACTTTCCTCCAGAGGAAAGACTCTACCTTCTGTCGTTCCATTTTCAATAATAAGGCTGTATCTAGCTGTGCCCTTTGCTTCCATGGCTTTATCGGAAATCTCTTATTATCTAGTTCTTAATAGGCAATTTGGTGGACTTAATAAGACACAAGTTGACTCTCTCTCCTAAACCTCAACACCCTTCTCAACAACTCCTTTTATTGCCCGACTGCTTTCGGGAGATAGATCGTTGAATCGAACACCCATTCCGTGACATTTGATATCGCTATCGAGGCAGTGGACCTTAGAGCGAACCACCACCCCTTTGACTGTAAGCTCGAGGCTTTCCTTGACGTTGAGCGGTTTCTTGCAACAAACGAAAGCACCCCCGAGACTTATGTCTATTATTTGTCCCATCATAATTCCTTGAGTGCTGGTTAGCATGACAGGGCAACCAAGCAGCACTCTAGAGCATTGCCTTCTTTCTATATTGACGCTTGAGTTGCTCAGCAAAGGCTCTGTCGCTTGGAGTATCTCTCTCATCTTCATTTTCACAGGCCGTTCTTGCCTTTGGTGTTGAAACGAATTGGCGTTATGAGCAGGGTCCCTTTGCAACCTAAATAGCACTCCCAGTCCAGGTTTTACTGCAAGCATAGAAGCAAGATTCGTGCTAGGAAAACAAGATTCAATCTGTTTGCCAAGGCCAAAGTGTGGTAGGGAGGAAAAAGGGTTCGGGAGAACCCTTTGGGGTTGCTGGATTTACTATGTTTGCTTAAATCAGTTAATATGGAACATGTTTTGTGGTAATGTCGGTGCGGTTTAAACTTTGAGCTGGGCAGATTTACCCTTTAACATCCCGCTAAATGAGGAGATTTAAATGGAAAAAAAAGAAATCAACCAGGGGGGTATGGCCAAGCAGCTCAAGGTTGTTACTATTTTCCCTGCCGGGGCGGGTACTTTTATGGCGATTCTCATTTTTCTGAATCAAATCTGGAAGTGGTTCCACACTGGAGAATGGCCAGGAGCGCCTTTTGCCGACTTTGTGCCGTCGGCTTTAGTTCAATGGGCAGCCACCAAACAAGGGGGTCTGTTGGGATTAAAAGAATTTGTTCAAGGAATGTTGTCTATCCATGCCTCTGTCTGGTTCTTTGTAAGCGGTTGTGCCCTTACCGCCGCTCTGTATGAGATAGCAAAACCGTGGCTAAAGGACTGATTGGAGGTATTGGCAGCTGAATTTATGAGCTAGGTCGAATGCACTTTGGGAGAGAGAGGTGATCTATGGCGAAGAACCCCAGAAGCGGCAAACAGAAACGGAAAGAGAAGAGGGAAGAGAGGGAGAAATACTGGGCAGGAGTGATGAAGGAGCAGGCTAAGAAAGAGGAAGCTATAAGAAAAAAAGCCGAAAAAGAAAAAGCCGAGAAAGAAAAGGCTGAGCAAGAAGAGGCTATGGAGGAGAAGGTTGAAGAGGAGAAGGAAAAAGAGGAAGAAGTTGAAGAGTGAGGTGGCCCGTCCTAATTTATGGCCTCCTACCCATATCAATCAGCAAAGAAATTAACTGGTCAGGATAGTCTGTTATAATGCCATCCACCTCCAGTTCGAGCAATCGTTTCATATCTTCCACCTGGTTGACGGTCCAAACATGAACCTTAAGGTTAAGACTGCGGGCTGTTTGCAGAAATCTTTTGGTGAGAACATGCAGTCCGCTGCTGTACTCAGGTATTTGGAGGGCAAGACAGGCTGGTCTGTAAGCCGTCCCGAGGAAGACCAGATTCATAAGGAAAAATAGAGTCACCTCTCGTCTGCTGGCGGAGGTGGCGACCCCGGAGCAAGCCCGCCTGAAATCATTAATCGCCCTGGTGTTAAAGGAAGCGACCATTACTTTCTCCGCCATGTCGAAAGAATGGATCATCTCACAGAGCGGTGCGGCCAAGGAGGGATTAATCTGTTTCATGTCTATATTTATTCTTATGTTTGGCAGGGCAGTGAAAACCTCCTCTAAGGTCGGCACGGTGATCCCCTTACCCCGGAAAGGAAAAGTCCGTCCCCCGTCTGCTGTCCAGTTATAGCCCGCATCAAATGTTTTTAATTCCTTCAGAGTAAGTGAGTTAACTTTGCCGGTGCCGTTAGTCGTTCTATCAACGGTTTCATCGTGAATGAAAACCAGTGTGTTATCGGCGGTGGAATGAATCTCGGTCTCTATTACATCCACTCCCATCTCTACCGCACGCTCAAATGCATAAAGGGTATTTTCCGGCCAAAGACCACCACCGCCTCTGTGGGCCATCACTAGTGGAAGGACTTGATCATGGGCAAAGTATGGATGCTCTCCCGCCGAGTGGCCAAATGGCATAAATCACTCTCTACCTTAAATAAGTCCTGGCTCCCACGTACCTAGTTCTGTAATATCTTCTTTTGAGCAGACTCGTTCGGATCTTCTTGCCCCTGCCCGGGGCGTGAATGAATCTCCCCTTGCCAACATAGATGCCTACGTGGGAAATTCTTCTGCCTCCGGAAGTGGCAAAAAAGACCAAGTCACCCCGCAGCAAGTCATTGCGCCCGATGGGAATTCCTGCCCTATATTGTTGTCGCGACGAGCGAGGCAACTTTAATCCGTTCAACTGATAAACTACCATGGTCAAACCGCTACAGTCGAACCCTTCGTCGGGTGAGGTGCCCCCCCATCTATAAGGAGTCCCGATGAATCTCTTTGCGGTTCCCACGATCTCACTTCTAAGATCAATATCACCGCCGTATTTCCTCTGTTTTCGCACTGCATAGTCAGCAGGGTTAACAATCCAATATTCATCTATTATTCCTGCAGCACGAGCATGCTCCGCCTTCCTGCTGGCTGCCTCTTTAGTGGAAAAATCACCGAAACGAACTTTGTAAAGCCCTGTTTCGTGAACAAAATAGTAGGCATCCAGCCCATAGCGTTCTAATGTTTCACTGAGTCTGACAGCATTGTCCTGATTGGCAAATGCGCCCACCTGAACAGAATAGCCCAGCTGGGCAAGAGTTTCCTTCTGAGCAACTGGTCTTGACTCGGGTGAAACATAAGCTGTACTGCCGCAGCCCATGCAGCATAGGATGATTGCTAAAGCCAGAAGCACAAAGCTACAACTGAGTCGGTTTCTTTTGCTCTGAGCACCTGCAGAAGCAGCTTGCTGAGCTGGTGGTCTGTTTAGGGGGGGTTTCGACGGTCGAATAGCTAGGGGCATTTATTTCCGGGTACTAGGATGGGGAAATTTCCTCATCAGTGGCCTCTTGTTCCATGGCAAGGAGAAATTCTTTCTCTATTGCTTTGACTTCTTCCATCCTGCCAGGTTCAAGGTATGTTTTATAGATGACATCATCTTCCGGCAGAGGCTTCTTGAGCAATCCTTGTTCAAGGAGTGATAAAGATTCAATGGATTTGTCGCAGACCGGATAACCCCTGTCATCTATTCTCACCTCTGAATCAAAGGACACATGAGATATGTTGTTGATATCCACAAGCTTAATGTCTCCCTCCCTGGTAAGCAGCAAATTGCCTATACCGGCGAGATCGGGGACATGATTTGCCTGCAAGATTATTTTTTTTATTTTTGTAATAAAGTCATTTGCCTTTGCTCGGACTTCAATTGTCCACTGATCGCCAATTTCCTCTGCATCTTCAAATGTTTCAAAACTGATACGCCGAAGAATAGAAGTCAGGTGGCTGTCATCCAGTTGGTCCCAGGGGTCCAATATGGCCCCTTTTACGTACTCTTGCAGGCCGCACAGAAGGATTTCCCGCTTGCCATTCAGTTCATAGTCCACCAGAAATTCGTCGGATTTGGCAAAATTGTCAGGGCCCAGATAGGACTCAATCATCTTTACTCGTTCGACTTCCTCTTTAGCTTCCTGCAAGTCTTGGAATCTCATTCGGAATATCCTCAGCATCTTCAAAGGCTCTGCCCTCGGGTACCACTTGGCACCGTCGATGATCACTCCATTTTTCTCGTTTTCCACATCCTCATGGGCCAAGACTTCCAGGATGTGGGAGCGCAGTCCTTGCCGGTAATGCCTGCGGTAAATATAGGCACCAGGGTCCCTGATAAAATTCAGTCTTAATACATCTTCTTCATTCAGGTAAGCTCTGTCTCTCACGTCTTCTTGCATGTGAATGATCCTTTGGCTTTTTAAGTGACCTGGGAAGAGCTAGAGTTTAATAGAAAGCAACCTCGTCAAGCCAGACTGTGCCTTCGGTTCCGCGAGGAACGAAATGCTCGGTCACCACCCAGTCGATTCTTTCTATGTAATTGAGCTGGAGTATCTGGTTTGTATCAAATTTAATGGCTCTGCGTTTAGCAACTGACAGGGTACGGAAAGGGATACGAAATTCTTTCCAGCCTTTACTGACGCTGACATTGCGGTACCAATTTTCCTCCTCTGGTGAGTCTTCCTCACTATCTCCCAGCTGAAAGGTGACCGTTAGATTTCTGTCAGCTTTCATGAAGAATTGTATTCCTGAGTAGTTACTCAAGTCACGTTTCAATCGATTACGCATCTTGGCGTGAATTCCTACATTCGTTACTTTATCCGTACCCAGTTTGAACTTCATGGCCAGGGATTTGCTTGTGCCGTTGGCACCCTGGCTTTGATCAATATGGACCTTTTGGTAACCTCTCCTGCCGGTCTCCTTGTTGACTCTATCGCCAATCATCCATCCCATCAGCTTAGTTTCGTCTTCAAAATTTTCCGAGATATTGTCTAGGTTCCTGTAGGATTCAGTTTTTATCTCGTGCAAGCTCCCTTTCCTGTTAAAAGCGGATGTTATGAGACCGGTCTCGGTGTTAATCAGCCTTAGATTGACATTCCATTCCTCTCCAGTGGCTGCTAGAGTGCCGGTCAAGATAACGTTCGCGCCGAGGAGTTTGCCAATCTGTTTAGCACCCTCAGGATCAGTTAGGCCAAGTTGGGCTAATTTTAATTCATCCAGAACGGATTGCAATTTCAGTCGTTCAACTACATTGAATTGACCTGAATTTACCAGAGCGGTGGTTATATCCTCTTGAACATACTTGGCAACCTCTTTGTTCCTTCCCATTATCACTTCAAAGTCTCTGATGGCTATAATCTTTTTTTCGAGGAATATTTGAGTCCGGTCTCCCGGCGAGAAGCTATGAGACTTATCCAGCACCTTAAGTAATATATCGTTCTGCATTACCCTCATAACTTCAACTCTCGTCTGATCAAGAGCAGTTTTTTGGCCTTCCAGAAGATAAGTGCTTTCAATTATGTCTTGAGCGAGCTGCAGGGCAAATTTGACTTCTCCTTCAAACAGAGAAGGTTTCTCTACTCTTACGGTAACAATATTCTGTTTTACCTCGATTACTTCAGCCGGAAGATAAAATACGCTTTTCACAGTAGGCTGTTGAACAATACGCTTCTCGCCTGCGGGTTGGCAGCTTGTAATGAAGATCAAGATGGCAAATGTCAGGATGATGTTGGAATACTTTTTCATTTATCACCTCTTTGCGAAAAGCGGAACTACCATCGAATCAGCTTTTGTACGGTGCTCAGGATAGAGGTGGATTCGGCTGGATGTCAAGAGCTGTGTTTGAATGGACGGTCGATTATTCAAGCACTGCGATCACACGACAAGGTGCTCCACTAAAGTCTTTTATTGGTGGGGGAAGGACAATAATTTGACATTGATCCCGCTCGATTAAGGTTAGGTTTTTAACGGATTCAAGAATAACTACCCCGGCACCAAGAAGTGTTTTGTGAATTATTTGCCCGGGGTCATCCAGAGGGCTGGGTGAGGGTGTGTCCATGCCGAGCAATCTTATCTTGCAAGACACAAGAAACTCAGCCGCCTCCCGCGTTAGGCAGGGAAAATCCTCATAGTAAGCTTCCGAGGTGAAGTTGACATCCCAGCCCGTCTTTATGAGCAGCCGTGAGCCGGGGTGGATGCGATATGTGTGGGCTTCGAGGTCCTCTTTTGTAATGAGATCATTCTTGCTTTTGTCGGTAAAGTCCAGAATGACTGCCCTGCCAATAAGGGCTTCCAGTGGAATCTCGTCAACGGTCATTCCACCTTCAAGGAAGTGTGACGGCGCGTCTAGGTGAGTGCCGATATGGTTGTTAAAGCATATAGATTGCACCGTGCAAATGTCTGGTCCGAGGGTCATCACTTGCCTGATTTCAGGTGGTGGGTCTCCGGGAAATACGGGCATGCTTTCCTCGATCCTGTGAGTTAAGTCGATGTAACGAGTCATAGTTAGTCCCCAATGCCGATTTGGGAATGCGGAATGCGGATTGTGGAATTCAAATTGAATTTCTGACTCGCAATTTCTTTTTTTCAATCCGAAATCCGAAATCCGAAATTTTGAGTGCTCCATTACTCCATATAATTATACTTTTATCCCCAAAACTTCGAGCTCTTTCGTAACTAAATTCTCCCAGCCTCGGTTAGCTTTGGGGTTTGCAGGACTTGGATGGGTGATACGACCTATTCTTA
>JASFKF010000083.1:0-6648 GCA_050118775.1 Syntrophobacterales bacterium | reverse complement strand
CCACGGGCGAAGTGGTTTAGGTCGCTGGTTGCTAGGAAGCGTGGCAGAAAAGATCGTGCGTCACTGTGAAAAGCCAGTGTTACTGCTCAGGCCAAAAGAGTAGCGAATCAAGGACGCAGTTTGCTGCAGTTCCAAGTTCCATGTTCAAAGTCCCAAGTTTTCTTGACTAATCTTAACCTTATTTTCAAACTTGGAACTTTGAACTTTAAACCTGGAACTTGACTCTATGCGGCGGGCTAAAGCCCGCCTATATCTTTCTTTCTTTTCCTTGTAGCAGAGCGCGTATGTTTGTACGATGTCGGATTACAGCGGAGAGGGCAAACACAGAGGTAAGGCCCAAATATATAAAACTGTAGCCTGTAACTGCAGCCCAGGCTGGTAAGGTTAAAAGGGCGGTAAGAGAACCTAGAGATACGTATCTCCAAATCCAGGTGACAAGAAGAAAAATGGCAAATGAAACTAGAGCTGCCTTGGGAACTAGAACGACTGATATGCCAAAGGCGATAGCCACACCCTTGCCGCCGCGGAAGCGGAGAAAAACTGAGGATAGGTGGCCGAAAAAGGCAGCCAGGGCCACCAATGCAACAGTGAGTGCATCTCTCCCCGTGCCACCAGACCATATACTCAGTGCCACGACAACCGGTAGCGCTCCTTTGGCCATATCCATAAGCAAAACCAAAAGGCCCCACCTTAATCCCAGGTTACGGGCAACATTAGTGGCGCCGATGTTCTTGCTCCCAAGGGTGCGCACATCGACATTGGCCACCCAGCGACCGATCAAATAACCGGTGGGTATCGAGCCTAAGAGGTAAGCCGCCAAAAGGAAAAGAGCTATACTAAGGAGTGCCATACGCTTTTCTCTAAGGGTTAGATGTGTTCAAGATTACAGGTGGTTGCTACTCTATGACAAGTAATTTTTGTTCAACATCGAAAACTTGGTCCTTAGAGCCAGGTTAGAGTTCGACGGCTTTGGCGGTAAAGATTGCGAGCTGTTTTGGAGTACTGGAGTATTGGAGTGTTGGAAAAATCAAAAGCTCAAATTTCAACTTGAATGAGTGTTTTCAATACTCCATTAATCCACCACTGCAAAAGACTGCCGAAAGGGGGGAAATAACATTGAAACCTCCTAAGGGGGGGAGCCTTAGCTAAAATCTCATACGCGCAGGCGCAGTCTGTTTTTTCTTGCCTGCCTAATAGCATTGTAGTATATCGACGCTATTAGCTCTGACCTTAAGAGTTTGCTCTCAAAGATAAAGAATACCGCCCAACAAATACGAGTGGATCATATGAAGGTTTGCGTCATAGATGGCATGGGTGGAGGCATCGGCAACGCCCTTATCAAAAAGATCAAGGCAGTATTTCAGGAACAGGTTGAAATCATTGCGCTGGGCACCAACGCCATTGCCACTGCTCAGATGATGAAGGCCGGAGCGAACAGAGGGGCCAGTGGGGAAAATGCGGTTATGGTAATGGCACCCAAAGTTGACGTTATTATAGGCTCCATATCAATATTGCTTGCTGATTCGATGATGGGGGAAATGACCGCCGGGATGGCTGCAGCTGTGGCCAGCAGTCCAGCGCTCAAACTTATTTTGCCACTTACCCAGGAAGCAGTAGAAGTAATAGGGGTGTCTCCTGAGCCCCTTCCCCACCTTGTGGATCACCTAGTAGAAAAGAGACTGCGCCAGCTAATAGAAAGCAACCGGCTTGGCCAGAAGTGAAGTCTAACTTCGAAGAGCTTTCCTAGTACCTTCCCGCTGGAAGGTGTAATTCATATTCTCCTCTTTGGACCTTTTGCACTCACAGATTGTTTCACGTGGAACATTCCATGGAAGCCAGAAGTTCTATCCTCTCAAAACAGATTAGGGATGGTCTGACCACTCGCTGGCTGGGGAAGACTATTCATTGCTACGACGCAGTGGAGTCAACTAATTTGCTTGCAATAGAAATGGCGCAGCAGGGTGCGCCGGAGGGTACTGTTATTCTAGCAGAGCAGCAACTCAGCGGTCGTGGTCGTGGTAACCGCTCTTGGCACTCACCAGCAGGAGTCGGGGTTTACTGTTCAATTGTCTTGCGGCCAAAAACGGCGCCGTCGAAAGGGCAGCTAATAACCCTCATGGCAAGTGTGTCCATAGTCAAGGCTATAACTTTAAAAACGGGACTTTTACCTCGAGTAAAGTGGCCAAATGACATTCTGATCAATGACAGGAAGGTGGCAGGGATTCTCTTGGAAAGTAGGGTGAGTGGAGGACAAATGGACTACGCGGTCATAGGTTTCGGTATCAATGTGAACAATGATTCAGTAGATCTTCCTGAAAATATTAGGGGCAGAGCCAGTTCTTTATTAATGGAACTCAAAAAGCCAGTGGATCGCGGTACATTGGTTATGGAGATTTTTTCGGAACTTGAAAGAATTTATGACAGGTTTCAGCGCGAGGATTTTCCCGTGATCCTTGAGCAATACCGTCATTACTCATCTACCCTGGGGCAGAGGGTACGCATATGGCAAAAAGATGAAGCCACCGAAGGAGTTGCAGTTGACCTTACTGAAGATGGCGGTCTCCTACTCAAGGTAGAAGGAGGTGAACAAATAGTTGTGCACGCCGGAGATATAGAATACCTGAGGATTTTATAAGCAGTCAGCCTTCAGCGGTCAGCTTTCAGTAAGATGCTTGAATCGAACTCTAGCGAAGTGATGAAGTGTTTTGGACATTACCCATGAGATTGTGCGGGGAAAGAGTCCCAAGTAATGTGAATTTTAGTATCGAACTGATAGCTGATGGCTTAGCTAAATACCGGAGGGCTTTGATAGGTTTGCATAAAGAGCAGATAGGTTGGAGGGGGTGCTAGGTGAGCAGATATACCAGCCAAGATTTACTGACCGCGGGCCTTCTCCATGGCCTCCTGCTTTTTCTTGCATGAGATACATAGTGTCGTAACCGGCCGAGCCTTTAATCTTTCCTCTCCGATATCGTCGCCGCAAGCCTCACAAATTCCGAAATCTCCCGAATCAATTCGTTCCAGGGCGCTTTTTATCTTCGAAAGGAGTTTGCGCTCACGATCCCGAATTCGAAGCATAAAGTTGCGGTCCGACTCGAGAGAAGCTCGATCGGTGGGATCTGGAAAATTCTCGTTTGCCGTGGTCATACCGGAGACAGTTTTTTCCGCTTCGGCTAGTATCTCTTGAAACCTCTCTGTTAATATCTCGCGGAAGTACTCAAGTTTCTTCTTATTCATTCTCAAAAGCTCCTGTGCCGAATATAGAAGAGAGTCTTCTTAACACAGGATTCCCCATAAGTAAAGGATAAAATACCTATGTGGTTGAAAAGTCTGGGTCTTGGTACAGGCCGCTTTTACCACCGCTTTTCTCTAGCAAACGTATGTCATCAATGATCATACCTCGGTCATAAGATTTGCACATGTCATAGATGGTTAACGCCGCAGTTGAAACCGCGACCAAGGCCTCCATCTCAACACCCGTTCGATCCTTGGCATGGGCGTTGGCGAGAATGACAATCTCCGATGAATCAGTGTCAGGAGTAAAATCTATTGTCACGCTGGTCAACTTGAGTGGATGGCAGAGAGGGATTAGCTCACTAGTGCGTTTTGCCGCCATAATTGCGCTCAGCCGGGCGACTCCAAGAACATCACCCTTTTTTACATCTCCGCCTACAATGAGCTGTAAAGTTTCCGGTTGCATTCGAATCCTTCCCCTGGCAACCGCCCTGCGATCAGTAACGGGTTTTTCTCCTATATCTACCATTCGTGCCTGACCAGATTCATCAAAATGAGTGAATTGTGACATGATTATCCCCTAAGTGTCGATTAATTGCGTCATCCATCTCTCGCCCGAGCCCTGCGGGTTCTCTGAGTTCTCTGTGAACCCTGTGAGAAACTAGAATACTTGAAGGCGTCTCCTCAGTAACCTTACTAGTTAGTGCAGAATCATCCCACACGAGTGAGCTATGAATTAGTTCTTACCTGTAATATGACATAAAGATCGCCTGATTGGCCATTTTCACCACTATCCCCCTGGCTCGAGATCTTCAAGCGAGTGTTGTGCTCAACTCCAGCGGGGATATCCACCAATAAATCTTTTGTGACTTCCAGTCTGCCTTGACCCTTGCAAGAGGGGCAGGGGTGTATCCGCACTTTTCCTTGACCCTCGCACTTGGGACATGTGCCAATGGCTGTAAAGATACCGGACGATTGAGTGTACCTACCACTGCCCTTGCACCAATGACAGGTTTGCGAATCAGAGGTCGAAATTATACCATTACCCCGACAAGCACCACAGTTTTCCATGGTATTGACTCTGATTTGCTTCACACCACCTTTGGCGGCTTCCTCTGAGGACACCTCAAGTTGGTAGCAGAGATCAGCGCCTCTAGAGGGATGTGCTTGAGGGCGAACTCCTGCAATACCAAGAAAATCGAAAAATTCAGTAGCAAAAGTACGAAGTACATCCTCGGTACGCTCGAAGCCCCGGTATCCTTGCTCTCTTAGGCCATCATAGCCCTTTTGATCATACAACCGTCGCTTCTTGCCATCACTTAAAACATGGTAGGCTTCGGCCACCAGCTTGAAATGCTCCTCGGAAATCGGGTCTCCAGGATTGCGGTCGGGATGGTATTGGAGAGCAAGTTGCCGAAATCGCTTCTTGATCTCTTTAAGAGAGGCTCTCTCTTTTAGCCCTAGAATTGCGTAATAGTTCCGACTGTTCACAATATTAACACCCATGGTGAAATCTACAGCTGACCCAGTACCGCCCTGTTCGAAGGGCGATCCCACGGGAAAGTTTTTCATTTGAAGAAAAATAATGATACTGTTTTATCAGCTTGAATACAATTGGAGAATCCGCCAGGAGTTTCCACATTTTTTTCGGGGGTTGCTCAGGGATTAAGAGATAATGAAAAGAAAGAGACTGGGGCGTTCCTTGTGATTCTTGTGGAGTGACCAGACCGTGAGATTTGGAAGGCAAGAAGAGACAAAAGGAACGGTTTGTTATCTACGGCTGCTGTATTTACTTTGCACTGGCCCTTTAAGGCCGGGACATTCCCTCCGCTTACGCTCGGCCTGCTCTAGTTGCCAGGCTGATGTCCTTCGGAACCAAGGAGATGGCAGCCCGAGCTGCGGATATAGCCAGCCTCTGCTGTATTGCTTGGGCAGGATTATCTCTTGGAGTTGGCATAGGCTGGCAATATACGCCACTTCGGGAAAATCCCGGCCTTAAAGCTCAGCCTAGACAAGGTTAATTGAAAAGGCGATTTCCATTTGGAAAACACCCGGAACAAGCTTACGGCCTAAATACCATGCTATTGCACATGCATTTTTGGGGAAACTCCTGGAGAATCCGCGGACAGCCTTCGCACTCTGTCGGTGAAAAGGGGGAAGGGGGCGGACCCTTATCTTAGTCCTATATGGAAGGGGTGCTATGGAGATAGAACTAGCAAAAAAGAATATCTTAGCTTTTATGTATGCTGAAAGGCTAAAATCAGTTCTGATCATTACAGGGCAACTCTTGGATGTGCTGGGGGATCTCAAAGAGGTAGAACGGGCAGGTGGTCTAAAAATGTTTAATTCTTTTATAAGAGGTGTGACCAGCGAAATGCGACTGGCTGCAAATGTGATGGATGATTTGAATTGGGATGGGTTAAGCGGACAACTCAATCTTATGGAAGGTTACGCTCGTTTGGGGCAAATGGAAGCGGCACGACAGGAATTGAGTCACACCTTGAGCAGCGTAACAACATTAAGTGGGCGAGCTATGACCTACTTGAAGGAGGCAGACTTGCTATGAGATTGGTTGCGACTAATATGGCTATAGAGTTAGCCCAAAAAAGACTTCAGCGTCCGTAGTCCGTTGTAGCTCACTCCTTTCGTTACATTGAGAATGGAGTGGGCGGCAAAAGGCTCAGGGCATAGGGGAACTGCGAGACTGGCGAGACGAGTGAGACGAGCGAGACGAGGGGAAAAGAAAAATGAGTTGGGAAAAGCTAGAAAGGCAAGCAAACGCTTTTAACGATTTGAACGGGTCGAACGAGTTCGCCAGAGGAGAACTAAACAAATAGAAAACTGGATGTGAGATCTGAGATTTGGGATAGTGAATTTCGACAGAGATGTGTAGTCTCACATCAAATATCACACATCTCACATCGACCTATTTTTTTTCTTCTGCGGCTATCTCGAATACTCGCAACACATCGCGAGCGCGATAGATATCCCTGAGAAAAAAGGGTTGCCAGAAGTGCTCTCCCGGAGGGAACAAAGCCAGGAAAGGTATGCTGCGGCTTCCCATGTTCTCGAGCAATCTCTTGGCAGGTGGGTTTTCTCGGGTGAGATCAGCTTTAAGGAGCAAGACATTATGTTTTCGGAAAGTTTCAACAACATGCTGGTTTCGTAGAGCGGTTCTTTCGACTAGGATACAATTGGGGCACCAGTCTGCGGTAAAATCCACTACAACCCAACGGTTTTCCCGGGCAGCTTCTAGGAGCTTGATATCTGTGTAGGGCTGCCATTTTTCAGATTCCTCTGCCTTTGACAGGGGATTTGCGTTCCAACCCATGGAGGGAAATGTTTTAAGACTTAGCCATCCCCCCACAACCATAATTGTCACTGCCAACAACCGCACTGCAATACGGCGACGAG
>JASFKF010000082.1:0-6666 GCA_050118775.1 Syntrophobacterales bacterium | reverse complement strand
AGTGCAAAGGCATTGGGGATCTCAGATTTGATATTGCAGATTTGGGAATAAAGAGATTGAGGGATTAGGGAATTGAAGAATTAGGAAATTAGCAGATAATGCTGCCTTTTTCTTAATATCTGAATCACATAATTCCTTAATTACTTAATTTATTAAGGATTTTACTTGTCTCTGTTTTCTACGAGGAAGTCGACAAAGGCTTCTCCCAGCGGTGATCTAGATCGCCTTTTGTGAGTGACCAGATAGAAGTGACGGGTGAAAGAAATGTCCTTTATAGAGATTTGACGCACCTTCCGAAACTCTAAATCGTCGGCAACGGCGCGCCGGGACAGAATCGAGACTCCGACTTCGGCCTTGACCGCCTGGCGGATAGCATCGGTGCTGCCCATTTCTGCCACAACGTTGAGCCTTTGGGGATCGAAATCCGCCTGCTCCAGAATTTGTAGCATTATCATCCTGGTTCCGGAGCCTTGCTCACGCATTATAAAGGGAGCGTAAGCAAGTTCATCTAAGCTGATGGACGAACGGGCTGCCCACTGATGATTAGGTGATACGGCCAACACCAGTTCGTCGTCGAACAATCGGTCAAATTCCAGTTTACTGTTTTTTATTCTGGCCCCCACCACCCCCAATTCCAAAGAGCCCTCCAGGACCATATTAGTAATATTCAAAGTATCGGCAATGACGAGCTTTATCCTGATGTCAGTGAAAGTTTGTTTAAATTTGCCTATAAGGGACGGGAGAATATACTGGCCCGGTATAGTACTGCCGCCCAGCTCCAGTTCGCCTGACATTTTTCCCCCATACAGTTCTAAAGTACGAATTGCTTCTCGTTTGAGATTGAGTATGCGCCGAGCGTAGTCATAGAGGATATCACCGGCTCGGGTGGGCACTACTTGTCGCCCGAGACGATCGAAAAGTTGCACGCCCAGAAAAGTTTCCAGATAGCGCATGTGCTCACTTACAGTAGGCTGGGAGAGCATGCATGCCTTACCGCCGCGAGAGAAGCTCTTCATCTCATATACTTTGCAAAAGACCTCCAGCCGATGCAGATCCATCTTTGTCCTCCAGGGGCAGGCCACAGACTTTGGTTTTTCAGGCGCCGAGCCAGAGCCCTTAGTTGCTTTTTAGTCATTGAGTCATTACGCTCCGCTGTCATTTTGCATGGAGCAAGGAGCAGGAAGCATGGGGAAAGCAAAGCAATTCCATTACTCCATGCTCCACGCCCCATGCCCTATGCCACAAATTACTGCGAAGCCAAATGACCAGAGGATGGTCAAATAAGGTAGCTCGGAAATCAAATTAGCCTATGCCAGGATAAAGAAATTGTTTCCTTGGTGTCAAGGCAGGTAAGAGTTCAGGTTTGGTGGCCATGAATATCCTAATATTTTACAACCTTTTCACTTGACAAGGGGCGAGGAAATCGGTAGAAAAGTACAGGTTTATCTTGTGAAAAAAAGTTTAATTTGGCGTGATCCTGGCTCCGTTTACCCGGTGAGGGTTGCAACGCCCGGGAATCGTGATCGCGCCATAGAGTCTCACCCTTCATTCCTTAAACTTACACTCCAAAATACCGAGGCGTTCCATGACCGCAGAAAACAAGCAACAAAATTCGGGTCTACTGGGTTGGGTTCTCTTTGTACTTGGCCTCGCTGGAGGACTCTTCGTTGGTTGGGTAGTATTCCCACAACTTCTCTATTCCACCAAGTACCAGCCGATCAACTACAATCACGCCATTCACCAGGAAGAGGCGGGCATGAGCTGTGAGGATTGCCACTACTTCCGTGAGGATGGAACGTATGCTGGTAAACCTAGCCTGGCTGCTTGCGCCGAGTGCCATGCAGAACCTCAAGGTGAAACCGAGGACGAGGCGAAGCTGGTTTCAGAATATGTGGAACCTGAAAAAGAGATTCCCTGGATTTCCTATTCTAGACAACCAGACAACGTATTTTTCTCACATGCGGCTCATGTGATGATGGCTGAGATGGATTGTACAGATTGCCATCGGGATGTTGAGGAGGAGACCAAGGCTCCTCCGGTCAAAATAAACCGTCTCACCGATTACCCGAATGAAATTATGAAAATGTATGTGTGTGAAGACTGTCATGCTCGGGAGAATGTGTCTAACGCCTGTGACGTTTGTCATAAATAGCAGATTAGGAAATTCACAGTGAGGGGAAGGATCTCATGAAATTAGACAGAAGAGCCTTCGTTAAACTGATAGCAGGAGGGGTGGGCGGCACACTTTTGTCGCCTCTGCCATGGAAAATGGCGGATGACACCGCTATCTGGAGCCAGAACTGGTTCTGGCGGCCTTCACCGGATAGAGGTGGAGCCACAACGGTGAATACTGTTTGTCAGCTTTGCCCAGGTGGTTGCGGCATCCGGGTTCGACTCGTGGACGGAAAGAAAGCGGTAAACGTTGATGGCAATCCCAGCCATCCAGTAAATCAAGGGGGTATTTGCCCTCTAGGCGCTTCCGGGCTCCAATATTTGTATGGTCCCAGCCGTATAGAGACACCCCTAAAGCAAACGGGCCAACGGGGGGATGTCACGACCCTGAAACCCATAAGCTGGGACGAGGCTCTGGAGATACTCGCCACCAAATTGCGAGGCATGCGGCAAAAAGCTAGAGGCCTGGTCTGCGTAAGCGGCAAGCGGCAAGGTACTGTTCCTGAGCTTTTTGCTCGCTTTCTCAGTGCCTATGGCTCGCCAAACTACTTTTTAATGCCGGCGGCGGCGGACGCAGAATCCCTTGGTATGTTCTTCAGTCAGGGGCAAAGTGACCTCCCGGGTTATGACCTGGAAAATGCCAAGATGATTATCAGCTTTGGCAGTAGCTACATTGAAGGCTGGGGTACCCCGGCCCGCATGCTGGCGGCCTTTGGTAACTGGCGCAGCAAGTCCAAGGGCAACCGCGTCAGAATAGTACAGGTGGAGACCAGAGGATCGCTGAGCGCCTCCAAGGCAGATGATTGGGTGGCAGTGGCACCGGGAACAGAGTCGGCACTTGCCCTGGGTCTCGCCCAGGTAATCATAAGCGAGGGTCGCTACGACCGCGGTTTTGTGAACCAATATAGTCACGGATTCGAAGAGTTTAGAAGACTCTTGCAAAGGAACTATACTCCAGAGAAGGTGGCTGCCATCACCAAAGTGGAGAAAGAAAAAATAACAGCCCTCGCCAGAGAGTTCGCCCAAACTAAGCCTGCTGTAGCCCTGAGTGGTTGGGGCCAAGGTAGGATGCAAGGAAGCATTTACGATTTCCTTGCTGTTCAGAGCCTCAATGCACTAGTTGGAAGCCTGCACCAACCAGGTGGAGTAACGAGAACACCGTCGGTACCTTTGGCGCCATGGCCGGAAGTGGTACTGGATGCTATTAGTCTGGAAGGGGAGAAGGAGCCCAGGTTGGATGGAGCTAGTGACTTCCAGTCACCCTTGCCAGCAAACCTTTTCTATAACCTAGTGAAGAACATTAATGAGGGGAAACCCTATACGGCACAGATGCTCTGGGTCTACGAGGCCAATCCCGCCCACGACTTGGCTGATGTCAAACCCTTCATCGAGGCCTTGAACAAAATTGAGACCGTTGTCTCCTTCTCTTCTTTTATGGATGAGACTACCCAGCTTGCCGACCTGGTGCTTCCGGGTCCAACCCACTTGGAAAGGTTGGAGGACGTGCCTACCCCTCCAGGACTGCAATACCCTGTATTCGGCCTAAGCAAGCCAGTTTTGATGCCGCGATTTGCAACCATCCATCCCGGCGATATACTGATTCAGCTAGCAAAATCGCTGGGCGGTGGCGTTGCTTCCAGTTTCCCCTGGTCCGACTATGAAACGGCTTTGAGGCAAAGGGTGGAGGGACTAGCCGAAAGCGGTAGTGGTAGGGTGGCGGATGAGCCTGGGGTTGAGCCGTGGAAAGGTGACCAAGGAAGCAATTTAGCTCCCAACTATGATTCTTTTGACGACCTGTGGGAGAAACTCGGCGAACACGGTTGCTGGTTTGACACTTCCGCGGCCATGCCTTCTTGGGGTTCGGCTTTCAAGACCCCTTCGGGCAAGTTTGAGTTCTATAGCCAGAAAATGCGTCAAATTGGCATAAGGGGCAACGATGTCACCTATCTACCCCATTTCGAGCAGGTGGAGCCAGCTGGCGATCCAAATGAATATCCACTGCTTCTCATGCCCTATGAAACCCTAATTGTTACCAATGGGCCGGTGGCCAACCCTCCCTTCATGACCAAGATGCTTTTTGATTTCGAACTAAAAGGTAATGATTGCTTTGTTGAAATCAATGCCAAGACCGCTGCCACCTTGGGCCTCAATGAGGGAGATAGGGTTGCACTTGAAACCGAACGGGGTTCGCTCGAGGCTCGTGTTCACTTGACTGGGGCCGCCCTGCCTGATGTGGTCTTTATTCCCACCGGTTTAGGACACAGTGGTTTCGATTCCTATATCAAGGGCAAGGGGGTCAACGCCAAGGCAATTTTGGTGGCCCAGCAGGATAAGGTCACTGGACTTGCCACTTGGTGGGGAACTCGGGTGAAAATCTACAAAGTGTGAGGTAGGAAATGAGTGGGAACAAGTCAGGGAAACTTAGCTACGGCATGGTCATCGATGTGGACAAGTGCACCGGCTGCATGACTTGTGCAGTGGCCTGCCAGCAGGAAAACAATGTTCCATTCAGAGAGGATGAGACCAACAAGGTGCGCTCTATTACCTGGTTGGAAATCTTTTATCTCGACAATGGGAAACCTTATCCGGACCATCGGAAGGCCTATATGCCCAGACCGTGTCTCCAGTGTGACGCGGACCCCTACCCGCCGTGCACCTTTGTCTGCCCGGTAAATGCCACCCAGCGTGATGAGGAGACCGGCTTGGTGAGCCACATTCCTGTGCGCTGTATTGGCTGCAGGTATTGTATCTCTGCCTGCTCTTATCATGCCCGCTACTTTAATTGGTGGGATCCCAAATGGCCTAAACCCATGGAAGAGATGCTCACTCCTGAGGTTTCCACCAGGATGCGAGGGGTGGTGGAAAAGTGCACCTTCTGTGTCCACCGGTTGCAGCTGGCAAAGGAAAAGGCCTTTTTGGAGGGTCGGCGAGAGCTGGAAGAGGGAGAATACGTGCCGGCCTGTGTTGAGGCCTGCCCAGCCAAAGCCATGACTTTTGGCAATTTGTCTGATTCTCATAGTGAGGTGGCCAAGCTGGCCAAGAGCCCAAAGGCCTTTCGACTTCTAGAAAGGCTCGGCACCAAACCAAAGGTAATCTACCTTAGCAGCCAGGAATGGATTCACAAGCTGGCTGACAACGTAGTTTAGACTCGATTAGAACCACCATGGAGAAGAGAGGAAAACCATGGATTCAGCACTCATTCCTGAAGGGGTAAAACGGTGTTCCTTTAAAGCTTTTTGCCTTTGGCTGCTGGTGATATTCGCAGTAATCGGCTGGGGCGTACTGGGTGGGTTCCTAGTGCTGTGGAAGGGACTGAACGTTACCGGCCTGAACGACTATTTCGGCTTCGGTTTGTATATCACTGCAGACCTGGCAATTATTGCTTTAGGGGCGGGAGCTTTTTTTACTGGGTTTCTTACTTATGTGATCGGTAAAAAGGAGCTCAAAGATATTATCAACCTGGCCGTGGTTGTTGGGTTTATCTGCTATACTGGTGCCCAGTTGGTGCTGCTTCTGGAAATAGGTCAACCTATCAGGGGCTGGTTTTCCTTCTGGCACCCCAATGTTCACTCAATGCTCACCGAAGTGATCTTCTGCATCACCTGCTACACCATAGTGCTTACTATAGAGTTCCTACCTTTGATTCTTGAAAACCGACAGTTGGACAAGGTGCCGGAATTCCACTTTTTCAGTCACAACCTCCACGAGATCATGGTTGTTTTTGCTGCTACAGGTACCTTCTTGAGCTTCTTTCACCAGGGCTCCCTGGGTGGTCTTTATGGGGTAATGTTTGCCCGGCCATTCGCCTTCCGTGAGGGATTTTTTATCTGGCCCTGGACCTTTTTCTTGTTTGTGGCATCGGCCATTGCTTCCGGTCCGGCCCTTACCATCCTGGTAACCATGATGGTAGAGGGTATTACGCGGAAAAAACTAGTCCGCCGTGAGGCCATCTCTCTTCTGGCCAAGGTGACCGGGTACTTGCTCGCCTTTTATATGTTGGTCAAAATTCTGGACACCTGGTGGTGGGCGACTCACACGGCACCCAATATGGGTGTGAGTTTCAGCGAGTTCTTTCAGGCGCCCTATGGATTGTGGCTCCTTTTTGCCGAGATAGTTGTCTGCGGAATTATACCAGCCATCATCTTGCTCACGCCGAGAGCAAGAGAGGATGACGTCTTGCTCATTGTCGCCTGTGTTCTGGACTGCGCTGGCATAGTGATAAACCGCTTCGTTTTTACCGTGCAGAACCTAGCATTGCCGGTAATGCCCTTTGATCGTTTGGAAATCTATGTTCCCACCTGGCAGGAATGGGCACCTACTGTTGCCGTGCTTGCCTACGGCGCCTTGCTAATCTCACTTTCTTATCGATACCTGCCTATGTTTCCAAGGGAGCGAGAGCTAAATCCTATTGATTGATCTTCTCTAGATAATAGCGCAAATAAAAAACCCCGGGTCTCCCGGGGTTTTTTTTATCCGCCAATGCTTACAAGATGT